>NZ_JBEZFT010000013.1:2817-120485 GCF_040649595.1 Kribbella sp. NPDC048915
CGCGGGCTTGAACAAGCAACGGCGGGCGCCAACAGGCAATAACAGGTGCACTCCCACCGTCTCCTGTTCACAGCCCGCAACAGGTGGCGCGCGACGGACACGGGAGGGGCGTTCATGACCGCCACGAGAAGGGCGCGTGGTGCCGTTCGTCCGGGGAGTCCGGCAGGCCGTACCTCGGCAAGCCGCGGGCTTGAACAAGCAACGGCGGGCGCCAACAGGCAATAACAGGTGCACTCCCACCGTCTCCTGTTCACAGCCCGCAACAGGTGGCGCGCGACAGGCACGGGAGGGGCGTTCATGACCGGCACGAGAAGGGCGCGTGGTGCCGTTCGTCTGGGGAGTCTGGCAGGCCGTGCCTCGGGAAGCGGTGGGCGTGGACAGGTAATAACGTGTGCACTCCCACCGTTTCCTGTTCACGCCCCCGACAGGTGGCGCACGCGCGCCGTATTCTGTTCCGGCCTCCCAGCCTGGGGCCGGGGCCTGGCAGAGCTGGGGTTTCCGATGGATGGGACGGTTTGTCGGCCGTGGATGTGACTGTGTTGTGTGATGCGGTGGCGGTGTTTCCGGAGCGGGTTTCGGAGGCGTTGCCTGGGTGGGGTACGGCGGAGGGTGAGTGGACTCGGCAGGTGGTGCCGGGGAATGTTCGGGGTGCGGGGTGGTTGCTGCATTTCCACAGTTACCTGGTGGCCGGGGATGACGGGCTGGTGCTCGTGGATGTGGGGATCGGGCCGGCGGGCGGGTTGGCTGCGGAGTGGTTGGGGGTGAGTGGTCGGCTGCCCGAGTTGCTCACGCAGGTGGGGGTCGAGCCGGCGGACGTGGATGCCGTGGTGGTGACGCATGTACATCTGGACCACGTGGGATGGGCGTCGGACGGCGCGCGGCCCGCGTTTCCGAAGGCGGAGTACGTCGTCCAGCGCGCCGAGGTCGAGCACACGCGGACCGCACCGACGTACGAGCAGCTGATGCGGCCGATCGAGGAGACCGGGCAGCTCCGCACGGTCGACGGCGAGGCGACGATCAGCGGGCTGAGGTTGCTGCCGACGCCGGGCCACACGCCAGGCCATCAATCGGTGATCACCGAGCGCGCGATTCTCGGCGGTGACGTGCTCGTGCATCCCGCCCAAGCACGGTGGCCCGAGCTGACGTACGTCTACGAAACCGACCCCACGGTCGCCACCACCTCACGTCGCGAGTTACTGCAACTGGCGGCCACGACCGGCAGACCGATCGCGGCCGCCCACCCGCACACCCCGCTCGACGTCGGCGCCGACCTGTCGATCACCCCTCGCCCCGCGACCTCGACCGACGCCTGCGCGCCGTACAGAATCTAGGCCGAACAAGCTCGAGGTTGTCCAAGCTCTAGCGATATCCCGTCGTATCCGCGGGCTTGCCCGCGTTTTGAACCTCGACGATGTAGCGCCACGCGTCCGGTCGGCTGCCGTCGAGGTCGGTGAAGCCGTACAGCTGGGCGAGTTCACCGCTCGACGTCGACTTCCCGTTCCAGCGCCGTACGTCGGGATCCGCGGCCAGCGCCGCCACCGCGCGACCGACGTACGACGGGCTCTCGGAGATCGCGAAGTGCGGGATGCGTTCGGTCGCGTCGCGCCAGTTGTCCTCACCGACGCCGAATCCTTCGAGCATCGCCTCGGACCGCAGCCACCCAGGCGTGAGCAGTACGGCGGTCGCGTCGTACTTGTCGAGCTCGTGCGCCAACGCGAACGCGACCCGGCTGACCGCGCCCTTTGCGACGTCGTAGAAGAACGAGACCCGGTAGTTCTCGGCGTTGAACTCGTTCGTGCCGTCGGTCATCTCGATCACCAGCCCGCCGGGTGACTTGATCAGCAGCGGCAACGCGTAGTGGCTCGTGATGATGTGCGTATTGACGCCGAGCTGCAGCAGCCACAGGCCGCCCTCGAGATCGCTCTCCCACACGGTCTTGTCCCATTCGGGCTCGCCGTGCTGACCCCAGATGTCGTTCACCAGGATGTGCAGCGCGCCCTGCTCGCGATCGATCCGCTCGACCAGCTCTCGCACCTGCACCGGATCCAGATGGTCCACCGGTACGGCGATCCCGCGACCGCCCGCCTTGTCGACCAGCTCGGCCGTCTCCTCGATCGTCTCCGGCCGATCCATCTCCGAGCGCTTCGCCCGCGTGCTCCGACCGGTCACGTACACGGTCGCGCCGGCCGCGCCGAGCTCGACCGCGATCCCACGTCCAGCTGCCCGGGTCGCCCCGGTGACCAGTGCCACCTTCCCCGCCAACGGCTGCATGCCACTCCTTATCCATACGTTGTACGATTATGTATCATACGGCGTATGGTTACTGGTGGCAAGCGCTCCGGACGCCCGCGGGCCGGCGAGGAGCGGCTGAGCCGGGAGGCGATCCTGACCACCGCGCTCCGGATCGTGGACGACGAGGGCATCGACGCGCTGACCATGCGGCGGCTGGCGGCCACGCTGCGGGTCAACCCGATGTCGCTGTACCACCACCTGCCGAACAAGGCCGCCGTCCTGGCCGGCCTCGCGGAGCTCGTGTTCGCCGGGCTGGAGCTGCCCGACCCAGGCGATGCCGTGCCATGGGACGAGCAGCTCAAGACGGCTGCCCGCGCCTACCGCGACGCCCTCCGGCAACACCCGAACCTCGCGCTCCAGGTGCTGTCCGATCCGTCCGCGGTGTCGAACGTCGTCGTGGTCACGATGGAGCCGTTCTACCGAGCGCTTGACCGCGCCGGCCTCACGCCACGGCAGATCTTCGAGGCCGCGAACACCCTGATCGACTTCATCCACGGCTTCAGCCTCGGCGAGGCGTCGGTACGCGCGGACACCTTCGAGCTCGCCCCGGACCTGCTCACCCGGGTCCGCGCGCTGCCCGCCGACAAGTCGCCGACACTGTCCCGCATCGTCGCCGAACTCGGCGAGGACGGACTCGCCTACGACTTCGACGCCGGCTTCGAATCCGGCTTGTCAACGCTGACGGCAGGCATCGCCGCAACGGCGCACTAGGTCTGCACCGGATCGCGTGCGGCCGGCAGCGCGGCCGGGATCACGAACGCCGTCATCAGCAGCGGTAGGGTCAACCCCGCCACAAGGGTCGAGATCGTGAACCACACCGATCCGAGCGCGAACCCGCCGTACACCGCGATCGCCGCGAACTCGCCGAACAGCCCCGACACCGAGGTCACCGTCGCTCGCGCCGGGCCGGTGATCGCGTCCTGCAGACGCGCCTCGGACACCACGATCACCAGTTGCAAGGCGCCGTATCCGAGTGCGATCGGCAGGAAGCCCCACGCCGAACCACTCAAGGCGCCGACAGCCATCAGCACCGCGACCACCGCCGTACCGATCGCGAAGGTTGCTGCGGGCAACCGATACGCCGGACCTGCGAGCGCGCCTCCGATCGCCTGCGCCGCAACGGTTCCGGCGATCAGCAACGGGATCACACCGGTCGTCGCACCGGTCTCCCGGGCGAGCAGCGGGAAGTACTCGTCGAACGACAGGAACCCACCCAGTACCGCGACCAGGACCACGATCCGTCGTACGGCGCGACTCGTCAGCACCTCGGTCACACCCGAGCGGATCATGTGCAGGTAGTTGCCGAACGCCGCGCGCGCACCCGGCTCGTCGGATTCCCGTGCGGCCTCGACCGGACGCGCTTCAGGCAACGACCACGCGACGAGCGCCTGCATGAGGCAGCTCACCACGCTCACCACACCGGCCAGGACGTAACCACCCAGGCCGAACAGCGGTGCCGCGAGCGCGGTCGCGGCGAGGTTCATCACGAACGACGCGGAGCGCGCGCGGCCGAGCAGCGTCGGGAAGTGCGCGGTACGCTCCCGGGCCGCGAGTTCGTCGTACACGAACGCCTCGTACGTGCCCGAGATCAGCGCGGACGACATCCCCCACAGGACGAAGCCGAGCGCGAATCCGGCGTACGACGGCAGCGTGATCCAGGCGGCGTAGCCGACGGCGCTGAGCAGCGCACCGAGGATCAGCAGCTTGCGTCGCGAGTAGCTGTCCGCCCAGGCACCGGACGGCACCTCCAGGACGAACCCGGTCGCCGACCAGATGACGAACAGCGTCGAGATCTGGGCCGCCGACAGTCCGTGATCGGCGAACAGCAGCTGGTACAGCGGGTAGAGCGGGATGAAGTCCTGCAACGCCTCGAAGGCGATGATCCGGACCGACAACCCTCGGTCAGCGCGTCAAAGATGCGGGCTCGGAAGTCTCATGCAGACGACTGTACGACAAAATTCAGGCGCGAAGGAGGCGAAATTTCCGTCACAGTAGGCCGATGGGAGACGTCACCGATCGGTTCTGGTCCAAGCTGCCCGCGGGCAGCCGGGACGCACTCGTCGACGGGCTGAGCCAGTCCGAGCTGCAGTCCGTCCTGCTCGACGTACTGCGGGAGCGCGCGGCCAAGGTGACGCCGGCGCGGCTCCTGCAGCGCTGGCAGCAGGACCGGTTCGTGCGGCCCGCCGACGTCTCGCCGCGCGAGCTCGTGAGGACTCAGCAGCGACTGTGGGGGCTGCTGCCGTCCAGCTTCGACGGTGTGCAGTTGTCTCCGGTCACCCCGCTCGGCACCTGTTCGGCAGTCGCGCCGATCAACCAGCACCAGGTCCTCAGCACGATCCGCGGTACAGAGGTCGCCAGCGATCCGACGAACGAGCTCGCGATCGAAGCCGCCGTACGGCGTCGCGCCGGGCAGGACCGCGTCCACCTGGCCGCCTGTCAGCGGGTGGTGCGAGCCCAGCGGTTCGACGGGCCGGGGATGACCGCGCACTTCGAGCTGTTCGTGCTGGTGTCGAGCGCGCGGGACACCGGGTCGTGCCGGACCGAGGCGGAGTTGCTGACCGAGCACCTGCGCTTCTGGCAGGCCGTGCTGGGCGCGAAGGCCGAGCTCACGTTCACGATGTTCGCGGAGTCCGCGCTGCGCGAGCGGATCGAGGACACGGTGCAGCCGGCGCTCGACGTCGCCTTCACCGAAGACACGGCGCGGACGAAGAGCGCGACGTACTACGCCGGTGCTGCGCTCGGCATCGGCGTCGGCAGCGAGGGACTCGGCGACGGCGGCTTCACCACCTGGACAGCCGACCTGCTCGGTGACGCGAAGGAGCGTTGCCTGACGTCCTGCATCTCCACCGAGCGCCTGACCGTCATCGGAGCCTGAGCAGCCCCGCGTCGGTCGGGCGAAATCCGCAGGCGTCCTCGTAGAATGGCTTCAGGTGTGGCTCGTAGTCGACATGCAGCCACTCACAACCGGCCTCCCGCGCCTGCTCGGCCGCGGTCCGGACGAGCTGTTTGCCGATGCCCTGCCGACCGTGATCGGGATGGACGGCGGTGTCGAGGACGAACGCGTGCGCGCCGCCGTCCCAGCACACCTGCACGAACCCGACGAGCTGATCGTTGCTGAAGGCCCCTACCCAGGTCAGCGCCCAGCGCTCCAGCTTGTCCTTCCACGGCTGCACGTCGACCGCACTCTCGAAGGCGGCCGCATGCAACGCGGACAACTCCCGATCGTCGACCTCGAACCGTACGACGTACTTCACAGCAGCTCCAACGCGTTGCGCTCCACGTAGTACGGCATTGGGTCAGGCCATGCGCACCGACGGGACCGAATTTCGCCGGACGTCCTAGGCGACGAGGGTGTACGCCGTGGCGGGCGCGGAGTAGGCGCGCGGGCCGGACGGGATGCGGTGGGCGGCGCGGTCCTCGACCCGAATCGCGGCCGTCTGCAGCCGGACCGGGAGCGTGGAGCGGACCGCGGTGGTGAGGTCGAACTGCACCTCGGCGAGCAGGTCGGACAGCTCCAGGTCGAGCGCCCGGCAGATCGCGGCGAGGATCTCCGAGGACGGCTCCTTACGGCCGCGCTCGATCTCGGACAGGTACGGCACCGACACCTGGGCCACTTCGGCGAGCTCGCGCAGGGTGATGCCCCGCTCGTGCCGCAGCCGGCGGAACACGTTCCCGATCACCTGGCGTAGCAACACGACTGGCCCTCCTCGCCTCCGGATCTCCTGTACCGAGTGTGCCATCCCCGGTCGCCCACCCACCCCAAATCTGCCCTGAGCAGAACGCCCCGGCAACCGACTTTGTGCACCAGATCCGTACTTTCACGCTCGAAAAGTACGGATCTGGTGCACAAAGTGGCGATTACGCGAGGGCTTGGGCGAGGTCGGCGGTGAGGTCTTCGGGGTCCTCGAGACCGAGGCTCAGGCGGAGGAGGTTGTCGGCGGGCTTGGCGTCCGACGCGACCAGGCGGTGGGTGAGCGCGGCCGGGTGCTGGACGAGCGTGTCGACGCCACCGAGCGAGACGGCATGGGTGATCAGCTTCAGACGGTTCGCCACGCGGGACGCAGCGTCGTACCCGCCGGTCACTGTGAACGCGAGGACCGCACCCGGCCCGGCCTGCTGACGGCCGATCAACCCGGCTGGATCGCTGAGGCCCGGGTAATGGACGCGCTCGACGTTCGGCTGCGCGGACAGCCAGTCCGCCACCTTGATCGCGGTTGCCTGCTGCGCCCGAACTCGGACCGGCAGCGTCTGCAGTCCCCGATGCAGTTCGTACGCCGCCAGCGGATGCAGCAGACCACCGGTCACAGCGCGGATCTGCCGAAGCCGGCCGACCCACTCCACGCCGGCCGCGACGACGCCTCCCATGACGTCGCCGTGGCCGCCGAGGTACTTGGTTGCCGAGTGCAAAACCAGACTCGCCCCGTGCCGCACCGGCTGCTGCAGGACCGGCGTCGCGAACGTGTTGTCCACAAGCACCGGTACGTCGCCGGCAGCCTTGACCACAGCGGCGATGTCGACGAGGTCGACGGTCGGGTTCGCCGGGGTCTCGAGGATCACCAGGCCGGTGTCCGGGCGGACCGCTCCAGCGACGGCACTCGGCTGGACGTACGTGACGGTTGTCCCCAGGAGGCCTGTGGACAACAGGTGGTCGGATCCGCCGTACAGCGGCCGTACGGCGACCACGTGCGGTCGGCCGGCCGCGACGGTGGCGAGCAGGCACGCGGTGAGCGCGGCCATGCCCGAGCCGAAGGCGACCGCGCCGTCGGTCTGCTCGAGTTCGGCGAGCGCGTTCTCGAAGCGGGCGACGGTCGGGTTCCACAGGCGCTGGTACACGAGGCTGCCACCGTCGGGTCCGCGGCCCTGGGTGAGCGCGTCGTACGACGCTCCGCCCGCGTCGACGTCCGGGAGCGGATAGGTGGTGGACAGGTCGATCGGCGGGACGTGGACGCCGAGCGCGGCCAGGTCGTCGCGGCCGGCGTGTACCGAGCGAGTGTCGAGTTGGGTCATCGCTGCCTCCTCACCAGAGTTGTGGGTGAGGATGGAATCTTCTGCGAATCTCCCGCAAGAGTTCCGAAGAAAATTCGTCCACAGGGTCATCCACACGCTGTGGATTCTGTGGACGAGTTCTACAGTGGGGTCATGCCGAAGGATCGTCGGAGCCCCGGGCCGGCGCCCCGGGTCGCGCCGGGAGCCGGTTCGGACGGGCTCGACGAGGTGGACCGGACGCTGGTCGCGCTGCTGGCCGCGGACGGGCGGATGCCCAACAACGCGCTCGCCGAAGCCGCCGGGATCGCGCCGTCGACGTGCCTGACGCGGGTGCGCTCGCTGCGGGAGCGCGGGGTGATCCGCGGGTTCCACGCCGAGGTGAACCTGGCCGCGCTCGGCCGGCCGCTCCAGGCGCTGATCGCGATCCGGATCGGCGCACACTCGCGTGACGAGATCGACCGCTTCCGCCGGAAGGTCCCGACGCTCCCCGGCGTCTTGTCCCTGTTTCACGTCAGCGGCGCCAACGACTACTTGCTGCACGTGTGCGCAGCCACTCCCGATGCGCTACGGGAGTTCGTCCTCGATCACCTGACCGCGGACCCGGCCGTGTCGCATGCCGAAACCAGCCTCATTTTCGAACACGTGCGAGGCACCCCGGCTGGCTGACGCGGTCCCCGACCAGACGGCGGCCCTCGTCGCCATGAGCTCGCGGCCAGGCGGACCTCCACCACCCACCAACCTCACGCCGGCCGGCCGACTCACGCTCAGACAGGCCGAAACACCCGCCGTTCGGGCGGGTTACTGAGTGGTGCAGGTCCGCGGGGCCGGATCAGCGGGGCTTGAGGCCCCAGGCTTGGGCGAGGAGTTCGAACGAACGGCGGCGTTCGGCCGGGTTGTGGACGGCGGTGGTGATGATGAGTTCGTCGGCGCCGGCTGCTTCCGCGCGGCGGCGGAGGTCGGTGGCCACCTGGTCGGGCGTCCCGACCGAGACGAGGCCGGCCCATTCCTCGACTGCGGCCTCTTCGGCTTCGGACCACGGGTACTCGGCGGCCTCCTCCGGCGACGGCAGCGGACCCGGACGCCCGGAGCGAAGCCGGAGCATGGACAGTGCGTTCGCACGAGCCAGCTGCTGCGCGCGCTCCTCGGTCTCCGCGACGATCGCCGCCAGCGCAAGGATCGCGTGCGGCTCACCGTCGTGGCCGAGGCGGCGGTAGTCGGCCTGGTACGCCGAGATCACGCCGGCCGGATCGAGTGTCCCGAAGTGACCCGCGTACGCGAACCCGGTCCCGAGCGCGGCGGCCGCCTGACCGCCGTACGTGCTCGAACCGAGGATCCACACCGGCGGCAGCGATACGTCGGACGGCTGCGCGGTGATCGGCTCGAACGGATGCCCCGCGGGAAACCCTTCGGCGTAGGCGCGCAGTTCCGCGTACTGCTCGGTGAAGTCGTCCGCGCCGAGCGCCTCACGACTGCGCCGCAACGCGAGCGCGGTGCGCTGGTCCGTGCCGGGGGCGCGCCCGATGCCGAGGTCGATGCGGTCCGGATACAGCCCGCCGAGGACGCGGAACGTCTCGGCGACCTTCAGCGGTGAGTGGTTCGGCAACATGATGCCGCCGGAGCCGACGCGAATCGTCGACGTCGCGGCCGCGACCGCCGCGATCATCACCTCGGGCGTCGAGCTGGCGACGCTCGGGATGTTGTGGTGCTCGGCCAGCCAGAACCGGTGATAGCCGGCCGATTCGGCGGTGCGGGCGAGTTCGATCGTTTCGTGCAGCGCCTCCGACGGCCGGGTACCTGTCGGCACCGGCGAGAGATCGAGCACGGACAGGGGCATCGGTTCGGCGCTCACGTGGAGGGCCAACTGCCGGGGTGGACGTCGTATTCCCGGCGCCGTCCGGACCTCCAGGTATGCAGAAGTGCCCCCCCGAGACCCCGAAAGGGGGTCGAAGCGGCACTTCTGCATACCTGGAGGTCCGCTAAGCGGGGTAGGGCATGGCCGCACGGGCGTCGCGCAGTGAGCGCGCCCACCACGCGAGCTGACGGAGCAACGCGGCCGCGGCGGCGGACGTGGTCGGGTCGGCCGGTTCGCCCTCCGCGGTGAAGTCGGATTCGCGGAAGCCGAGGCTGTCGCGGATCGTCGCCGCGTGCAGTTCGCCGAAGACGAGCCGGAGCTGCTCGGCCGCGCGCAGTCCGCCCGAGCGGCCGCCGTACACCACGAAGCCGACCGGCTTGGCGTACCAGGGCCGGCGGACGGCGTCGATCGCCGTCTTCAGATCGCCCGGGTACGCGTGGTTGTACTCGGCCGTGACGATCATCACCGCGTCCGCGTCGTCGATCCGGCCGGCCAGTTCGTCCAGCTGCAGCCCGCTCAGGTCGATCAGGTCGAGTTTGAACTCGTCGGACCGCTCGACCTCGCGCGCGAACCAGCGCGTGACCGTCGTCCCGAAGCGCCCGGCGTCGAGGGCGCGCGTCAGGACGACGAGCCGCAGCGGATGAACAGTCACGGTCAGCGACGCTAATACCTCAACATCGCTTGAGGTCAAACCGTCTCAGAACCAGGTGGCGCGGTCGAGAAGACCTGACGCGCGGTACTCGCCACACTCGCTCGGGTCCGCGCCACCCCGTCGCCGCACACGACCGAGTGCCCCCTGCCGCGCAGCGGACCGGTACCCCGGGCGCAAACCACCGCCGAATCCGCCAGCCGGACGCACTTCAGCGATGGCGAAAGGAGGGTTAAAATCAAGGATTTGTGGCTGCCGCCGGGAGAATTCCAGAAATGCGGCCTGAAAACCAACGGGACGTATTTTAACACAAGGAACAGGAATTGCCGAATCCACTCGATGCCGAACAGGCACACCTGACCACCTTCTACGCCGCGCTGGACGCCGAGCGCGCGCGGACGGAGGGCCGCGTCACCGAGGAGCAGCGCATCAGCACCCGGAACGCGCAGGCGCTGCACCAGCGCGACGGCCGGATCCGTGACCTCAAGCTCCGGCAGGCGCGGCTGAACGCCGCCGAGGAAGGTCTGTACTTCGGCCGCCTGGACACCGCCGACGGCGAGGTCCTGTACCTCGGCCGGATCGGCCTGCACGACGACGACTACGAACCGCTGCTGGTGGACTGGCGTGCGCCGGCCGCGCGGCCGTTCTACATCGCGACCGCGGTGGCGAACCACGGCGTCGTCCGTCGCCGGCACATCCAGACCCGGCTGCGGAAGGTGGTCGACGTCCAGGACGAGCAGCTCGACCTGGGTCGCGAGGCAGCAGACCCGTCGAAGCCCGGTACCGGCGTGATCGGCGAGGCCGTGCTGATGAAGGCGCTGGAGGCGCGCCGGACCGGCCGGATGGAGTCGATCGTGCAGACGATCCAGGCCGACCAGGACCGGATCATCCGCTCCGAGCTCCCCGGAATCCTGGTCGTCCAGGGCGGCCCGGGCACCGGGAAAACCGCGATCGCGCTGCACCGCGCGGCCTTTCTGCTGTACACGCACCGCGAGCAGCTGGAAAAGCGCGGAATTCTCGTCGTCGGGCCGAACGCGGCATTCCTGCGATTCATCGGCCAGGTGCTGCCGTCGCTCGGTGAGGACGGCGTCCGGCTGGTCACGATCGCCGAGTTGTTCCCCGGCGTGACCGCGACCCGTCCCGAGTCGCCGGAGAGCGCCGAGGTCAAGGGCCGCACCGTGATGGCCGACGTCGTCGCGAAGGCGGTCGCCGATCGGCAGTGGATCCCCGAGCGCCCGGTCCGGGTCGTGGTCGACCGTACGCCGCTGCTCCTGGCGCCGGACGTGTGTGCGGCGGTGCACGCCCGCGTCCGCAACCGCAACCTCACCCACAACCAGGCGCGCCCGTTCGTCCTCAACGAGATCACGGACCACCTCACGCAGCAGTACGCCGATGCGATCGGTACCGATCCACTCGACGGCGAGCAACTGCTCGACGAGTACGACCTGGCCGAGCTGCGCAGCGAGGTGCTCGCCGAGCCCGCCGTCCAGGCGCTGCTCGACAAGCTCTGGCCGCTGCTCAGCCCGCAGAAGCTGCTCGAGGACCTGTACGGCGACGAGGACCGGCTCGCGTCCGCGGCACCGCAGCTGTCCGCGCTCGATCGCGAGCACCTGTTGCGGTACGGCGACGACTGGAGTCCGGCCGACGTACCGCTGCTGGACGAGGCCGCCGAGCTGCTCGGCGACGACGGGTCCGAGGCCGCGCGGGAGCGGGCGGCGCGAGCGCGCGCGGTCGCGTACGCCCAAGGCGCGCTCGACGTACTGACCGGGTCTGGGTCCACCGACTTCGACGAGGACGACGAGGCGGAGATCCTGACCGCCAAGGACATCCTCGACGCGGAGGCGTTCGCCGAGCGGTTCGAGGCCGACGACGACCGGACGCTGGCCGACCGCGCGGCGGCCGATCGGCGCTGGACGTATGGTCACGTGATCGTCGACGAGGCACAGGAGCTGTCGCCGATGGCGTGGCGGGCGATCGCGCGGCGCTGCCCGCTGCGGTCGATGACGGTGGTCGGTGACGTGGCGCAGACGAGCTCGATCGGCGGCGGTACGACGTGGTCGTCGGCGCTCGGGGAGACGTTCGGCGACCGGTGGCGGCTGGCGGAGCTGACCCTGAACTACCGGACGCCGGCCGAAGTGATGGAGCTCGCGAACGCCGTCCTGCGCGCGGTGGATCCGTCCGCGCGGGCGCCGCAATCGGTCCGTTCCACGGGCGTGAAACCGTGGTACGCCGACGTACCGGCGGCCGAGCAGGCGCTGTACGTGTACAAGTCGGTGGCCGAGGAGTCGGCGTACGGCGAGGTCGGCGTGATCACGTCGCGCAGCCGGCTCGAGCTGATCCAGGAATCGGTCGACGGGTTGAGCGGCGTCACCGTCCTCACCGCCCGCGAGGCGAAAGGCCTGGAGTTCGACTCGGTCCTCGTCGTCGATCCTGACGGCATCGTGATCGAGTCCCCGCGCGGCCTTCGCGACCTGTACGTCGCCCTCACCCGCTGCACGCAACGCCTCGGTGTCATCGGCGCACTACCCGACGTACTCGAGGACTCCCCCGCCTGGGAAACCACCCGCTGAGTGGACTGCGCCACAACCCGCACGGTCCTACTGTCGGGTCATGGACAAGCCGTTGAGATGCCGGCTCCTGCTGCACAAGTGGAAGACCGAACGGAACGAAGAAGGACAGCGCTACCAACGCTGCCTGAGCTGCGGCACGACCCGCGACAAGTTGTCCCTGAACGACTTCGGGGCAGGTACTTAGTCTCTGCTGACTTGATGTGTGGGTGAGGCCAGTGCGCAGCGGCGGCGCACACACCCGGCCACGCCGACCGGCGCCGTCCGCCGGGTTCACACCAAGCCTGCACCGCTGAGCCTCCGAAAACTCTCCTAGCTAGGAGAGTTTTCCGCCCGGCAGTGGAGGATTCTCCCCTCCATACGCGGAAAAACCCTCCAACGATCGACGGCTTGGGCAGCCCCCACGCCCTCATGGCCCCAGCCATGCCTCGCCCCGGTCATGCCTCACCCCGGCGGTCACCGACCAACCCTCCTCCGGCAGAACCCGTCCCACACATCGGTCAGAAGGCCCGGTTGTCAGCTGTACCCCCGACGCCGAGGCCTCGGGCATGGACAACGAAAAGTGACGAGGCTTCAATGGCTGGCGGGGGGAATCATGAACGGAGAAGAGCACGCACGTACGCATGATCAGCAGCGCGACGACTGTGGGAACGTGACCTTGGCGGTGCTGGCGGGAGTGGCTGTCGGCGGCATCCTCGTCCTGCTGACCTGGCTCATCGTGTTGCTGACCAAGGAGGACTCGTCGCGTGCGGCGAACACACAGCCGCCCGCTACCGCTCCGCCGGCCGCGGTGGCAACCGCGACAGTGACGGAGACCGTTGCACCGAAGGCGACACCGCAGCCGAAGCCGACGGCGAGCAGCGCGCCGAGCGCTGCTCCGGCGGGAATGGACGTGCGGACTTTACCGCCCGGGTTGTTCTGCAGGGATCTGAACGCCAAGGGCTACAGCTACGTCGCCGCCGTGGAGTACTGGCGCCTGCACGGGCAACCGGATCAAATGGATGCCGACCGCAACGGAATTCCGTGTGAGACCGTCTACACCCGCAGCGCCGTCGCCGCGTACTGGAACGGGCGGGAGATCAGCGGGATCACCTTCTGGCCGAACGGCCTGTACTGCCGAGACCTCTTCGCGCGCGGCGCATCGTACGGCGAGGCGGTCCGGTACTGGTGGTACTACGGGATGCCGGATCGGATGGATGCCGACAAGAACGGCGTACCGTGCGAGACGGTGTACTCCGCGGCGACGGTCAACGACTTCTGGTCTCCGTGAGGCGGCGGACCGGGGCTGCCTTTCTGGCGGCGGTGGTGATCGTGAGCGGCGGCGGCATCCTGGCGCTGTCTGCGGCGGGCGTGTTCGACACCCATTCCAACTCCGGAGCGCCCGACACACCTCGGTCGCCGGGCACACAGAGCACACCGGCCTCACCGAGCACGCGGACTGCACCGACTGCACCGACCGCGGACGGCTCGCCGCCAACCCGACTCACAAGCGCGCCGCCACAGACCAGTCCGGCGCGTCCGACCACGACCAGCAGCACCGCGCGGCCGGCGCCGGAGCGCGGGTACGTGTTTCCCGTCGCGGGCTGCCGCGCGGACGCGTCGCAGACCCATCACGACTACCCGGCGTCGGACATCTTCGTCGACTCCGGATGTCGCTTCGTCGCACCGGTCGACGGGCGGGTCGACGAGGTGACGCGCGTCGACACCTGGGATCCGAAGACCAATCGGGGTCCCGACCGTGGCGGGCTGTCGGTGTCGGTGGTGGGAGTCGACGGCGTCCGGTATTACGGCTCACATCTCGCCGCGATCCAGCCTGGAGTCGCGCCGGGCGTCACCGTGCGGACCGGACAAACGCTGGGCCGAACTGGCAAGTCCGGCAGCGCCCGGTACACACCGCCGCACCTGCACTTCGGAATCAGCTGGCCGACGGGGACCGGTGTCTGGTGGGTCCGGCGCGGTGCAGTCTCGCCGCAACGCTTCCTGAACAGCTGGCGGCGTGGCGACCACCTGTCCCCCGCAGCCTCGGTCGAAGCGGCCCACCGCAAGTACGGCGCGGACCGCGGCTGCCGGTCGTACTGCTGACAAACCGGACCGCTGAACAAAGCCGGACCCCGCTGAACAAAGCCGGACCGCTGAGCAAGCCCGGACCCCGCTGAACAAAGCCGGACCGCTGAGCAAGCCCGGACCCCGCTGAACAAAGCCGAGCCGCTCAACAAAGCCAAGCCACTGAACAGAGCCGGGCCGCTGCACAAAGCCGAAACCTTCCCGGACAAATCCACCGGTACCGCAAGAACGTGAAAAACGTTCGCACCGGACCTGGGGGATCCGGTGCGAACGGGTTTGTCAGGCGCAATTGCAGGAGAAATGGGCGGCAAGCGAGGGGCAGAGCGCACACGCTCGCTTGCCGCCGAATCACCGGTCCTTCGGTTGGTCGAGGTGAGGCGACTCGACCTGGCGACGTTCCGCGTGGGTTGTCTGGTGAGTGACGGAACGCCGGAAGACACCGGAGGCCCGCTCAGGGGCAAGGCACCGTCAGCGCGGTGCCACGTCCCACATGCGCTCGCCGGGCAGGGGGTCGGGGAGCTTGTCGACGGTCGGCATCGGGTCGTTGGTGACCCGGAGACCGGCGAATCGACGGCTCATGGCTTCTGCGTACCGCTCGGCCAACGCCGGCTCGGCGTTGTAGTCGGCGATCACGTGCTCACCGAACCAGACACGCACGCGTCGGCGCTCTACGGTCTGGGTGGCGGTGGCGGTTGTCACTGGTCCTCCTGGCTGTTACATCGAGGGGTGGACGGCCTGGAAAACGCGGGCGAGCGCGGTGCCGGTGCGCCGTGTTGTGTTCACCGTCACGTCAGATCCAACGGAGATCGCCGAGCCGAGGTCACGCCCGAATCCGGAAATTCTGGACCCCGGGCAAAACTTTTCCGGACCAGCCAGGGTCCATTTGTTCGCGACTGTGTTCGATTACCCGAACGGACCCCGGACGGACACCCCGCCGTCCAGCACGAGCCGCTGCCCGGTGACGTACGCCGCCGCGTCCGACGCGAGGTAGACGACCGCCCGCGCGACCTCCTCGGACCGCCCGAGCCGGCCGACCGGAATCTCCTCCACGACCTCGCCGTCATCGTCGGCGTTGGCGACAGCGGTGGCGATCGCGCCGGCCGCCGCGACGTTCATCCGGATCCCGTCCCGCGCGTACTCGGCCGCGACCGTGCGGGCCAGACTGAGCAGGCCGGCCTTCATCACGCCGTACGCCGCCTGTTCGGGCGCGGCCATGAATCCGGTGACCGACCCGACGCTGACGATCGCCCCGCCGGTGCCCTGCTCGAGGAACACCCGCAGCGCGGCGCGGACCGCGCGGGCGACGTACCGCAGGTTGACCTCGTAGATCGTGTCCCAGTCCTCGTCGGCCATCTCGTGCAGCTTGACCGCGGGCACTAACGCGACCTGCCCGCCGACCACGGTGACCAGCACGTCGAGACCGCCGAGCCGCTCAACCGCGCCCGTCACCATCGCTTCGACATCGCGCGCCGATCGCACGTCACCGACCAGCGGGTACGCCGTACCGCCGCGCGATCGCACCGCTTCGGCCGCCTCGTCCGCGCGGGCCGGATCGCGGTCGACGACGACCACCGCGGCGCCTTCGTTGCCGAAGGCCTCGGTCGTCGCGCGGCCGATACCGCCGCCTCCGCCGCCGATCACCAGAGCTCGTTTCCCGTTCAGCTGCATGGCCGGAGGGTAGAGCACGCCGAGGACCAGCTTCACGACTCAGATTCACAGGGTTTCCTCAGGAACGACGCGCCGAAGCTGTCAGAAGCGGTCCGTACGCTGGGTGACGTGACCATCGAAGACGCTGCAGTCAGGCCATCGACGGACGAGTCCGGGGCGCTGGGGCCCGAAGGCGACCGGGTTGCGGCGAAGACCCTGGTAGTGCCCGAGCGCGTGATCGGCGGAGTGATTCCGCCGCCGGTGCAACCCGGGTCCGCGGGGATCGCGGCCGTGCAGACCGAGCATCTGATCGGTGACATCAGCGACGCGTTGCGTCTGCTCGACGCGGTGGAGCGCCTGCGTGGGCACGCGAATCCGCTGATCGTCGGCCTGCAGGAAGCGGTCGGGATCAAGATGCCGGCCGCCCTCGTGCTGAGCGCGATCTCGAACGGCCGCACCACCGCGGCGGAGGTCGCGCGGCAGGTCGGCATCACCACCGGTGAGGCCGAGCTGGCGATCGCCGACCTTGAGGCGCTCGGCCTGGTTCGGACGACGCCGGAGCCGGCCGTCACCGCGATGGGGCAGGCCCGGCTCTCGCAGCTCGAGGGGTTGACGGTCCGGGTCCTCGACGTGATCACCGGCATCCTCGGCCCGGCCGACGCCGCCCACTTGGTCCGACTGCTGCACACGGTGGCCGACGGTTTGGAGTCCGCCGCGGTGGCCGCCGCGGTGAACCCGCAGGCGATGGTTCAGGCCTGAGGCACCGGGTCGTCGTACTGACCCAGCCGACCCATGTAGCGGGCGCCGTTCAGGTAGGGCCACGCGTAGGCGGTGCAGCCGTGCAAGCCGAGGGTCTGCTGTTGCATGACGGGCGCCGGCTGACCGGGCCCGGGGCAGAGTTCGTGGCCGCGGCCGAGCCGGTGGCCGGTTTCGTGGTTGATCATGTATTGCCGGTACGTCGTCAGCGGGGCGCCGTACTGCGGGACGCCGTGCACCCAGCGCGCGACGTTGAGCACGACCCGCTTCCCGATTCGGCAGCTCGTGTACCGATCGGGCGCCGCACCGCAGATCGCGTCCCGGGTTTCCGGCGTCACCAGCATCACCGTGAAGTCAGGTGTCGTCCCCGGGCCGACCTGCTGGAATCGCCACAGCCGGTGGGACGCCCAGCCTTGAGGTGCGCCGTAGGTCGCCCGGACGAACCGCGCGAACGCCGCCCGGTCGATCCCGGTGATGCCGTTCTCGATCGAGATCTGGAACCGCATCAGCCGCCCGGCCCGCCCGATCACCGCGGGATCCGCGGGCAGTACGCGGAACGTCTGCGGCCCGGCCATCGGGTACGAGATCACCTCTGCAGGCTTGACCGGCGGGCGCTGCGAGGCCACCGACCGCCCCGGCGCCTCACCCGTGCCCTGCGGCGATGACTGGGGAGACTGGGGCGACGATTCGGCAGCCGCCGGTACGACGTCACGCTCCGGCTGACCGTGTCGCGCGAACGGGCTGGTCGGCAGCTGCAACAGCGCCCCGGTCACCACGATCGCCGCGACGGTGACACCGATCGTCCTGACAGCACTGCGAGCACGCATCCGGTGAGCTCCTCACACCACACCCCCGGCGGGCGCGGCCTCACTCTCCTCTTGTCACTGTGCCCCGAAACCCTTCTCGATCCACAGCGGCTGCCCTGCTGCCTAGGCCCGGGTGGTACGGAAGCGGAGCGTGGGATAGCGGGACTCGGTGAAGCCGAGCTTCCGGTAGAGGTCGGCACCCTCGTCGGTGGCGTGCAGCTCGACCTGGCCGACGCCGGTCTCGTGCTCGAACCACTCCATCAGCGCGCCGACGCACGCCCGCGCCAGGCCGCGGCGGCGGAAGTCCGGGTGCGTGCTGACGTTGTAGAGGTGCCCGCGCAGTGTCGTCACGTCACGCGGGCCGGGCGGGTGTTCGTGGACGTCGCCCGCCGCACCTGCCACCACGCCAAAAGCCGGGTCGTCCACGACGAAGGCCGCGAACCGGTCGGGCGCGGCGAGTTGCTCGGCGAACCAGGCCTGAGCGCGGATCCGCCACGGCGCGTCCGGTCCGCCGAGGTCGTCCCCCATCGCCGCCAGCATCAGGCCGCGTAAGTGGACCAGCGACTCCGCATCATCCGGCTTCGCGCGCCGTACGTGAATGTCGATCACTCGGACGATGATGCCAACTTTTTGCATCCGTCGTGAATCGAAGAGGGCATGGCCCCGAGCAGAGCGTCCCGCGCGCGCCGGTCCACCCCACCCCGCTCACGTGCCCACCACTCGCAGGCCCACCGCCCACCGGCCCACCACTCACAGGCCCACGCCTCACAGACCCACCATTCACAGGCCCACCGCGCACCGGCACAACGATCCGGCACACGCCGCTCCGGTGGACGTCACACGGACGCGCGCCGGCCAACCGCGATCGGGGCGTTGGCGATCGCGCTCTTCGGTCTCCTCCTCCCGGGTACGGCGTACCTCGTCGCGCGCCGGATCAAGCTCGGGACGACGTTGGTCGTCCTGTGCCTCACGGTGTACGGCGCGGCGGCGTACGTCGGCCTGCGGCAGCGGGACGCGGTGATCACGTGGGCGCTGGATCCGTCGCTGCTGCTGTGGATGATGGTCGGCCTGTCCGTGGCCGGGCTCGCGTGGATCGTCGTGCTCATCACGTCGTACAAGATGCTGCGCCCACTGACCGCCGGTCCGGGGACGCGGCTGGCCGGGGCGCTGGTCGTCGGCGCGGTCTGCTTCGCGATGACCGTGAGTACGGCGACTGGCGCGCAGACGCTGATCGCGCAGCGCAGCCTGATCACCAAGGTCTTCGGGGACGACGACACGAAGAGCCAGACCAGGCCGTCGCTCTCGTCGACGAAGGATCCGTGGCAGCAACTGCCGCGGCTGAACGTCCTCCTGCTCGGCGCCGACGACGGCGCGGATCGCGACGGGACCCGGACCGACACGGTCATGGTCGCGAGCATCGACACCAAGACCGGCAACACGTCGCTGATCTCACTGACCAGGAACTTCATGCGGATGCCGTTCCCGAAGGACTCGCCGCTTTACAAGATCTACCCGACCGGATTCTGGGACCCGAACGGTGACAAGGAGCAGCCGGAGTTCTACCTGGACGCGATGTACCGCAACATCCCGGCCAAGCACCACGGCATCCTCGGCCCGTCCGACAACGAGGGCGCCGACGTCCTCAAACTGTCGGTCGGCGAGGCGCTCGGACTCCGGATCCACTACTACGTGCAGATCAATCTCGCCGGGTTCGCGCAGCTGATCGACGCGCTCGGCGGGATCACCGTGAACATCAACTACCCGGTCCCGGTCGGCGGGAACGACGACAAGAAGATCCCGCCCAGCAGGTACCTGCAGCCCGGACCGGATCAGCACCTCGACGGTCCCGACGCGCTCTGGTTCGCCCGCGGGCGGTACCGGGTGCCGACGGCGGACCTGGCCCGCCAGGCGCGGCAGCGGTGCACGATCAAGGCGATCGTCGAGCGCGCCACCCCGCGGAACGTGCTGACCAACTACCAGGCGATCGCGGCCGCGGGTGAGCAGCTGATCCGCACCGACATCCCGGACCGCCTGCTCGGCCCGCTGGTCACGCTCGGGCAGCGGGTGAAGACCGCGAAGATCACCAACATCGACCTGGACAAGAAGAAGAACTTCCCGAACGGCCGCAACCCGAACTACGCCGGGATGCGCGAGATCGTCGCGAAGGCGCTCGATCCGGCGTCGGCCCGCGGAACCACGACGCCGCCGGCCACGGCCGCCCAGCCGAAGACCACGCCGAAAACCACGCCGAAAACCACGCCGAAGACCGCTCAGCCCAGGACGACCAAGCCCGACACCGGCGACCTGACCTCGGCCTGCGCCTACAACCCCGGCCCTCCGGGGTGATCACCCCGACCGACGTGATCGGGACGTCGGCGTGATCGGGTGTGGTCAGGCGTAGCGGACGCCGAGGCCGCCGTCGACGGCCCAGTTCGCGCCGGTGACGAATGCGGCCGCGGACGAGGCGAGGAAGCAGACCACCTCGGCGACGTTCTCCGGCGTACCGATCCGGCCGAGCGGGTGAACACCGAGCGCCTTCTCACGCTCACCGGGGATCGTGTCGAAGAACTCCTCGAGCAGGTCGGTCGAGATGTAGCCGGGGCTGACCGCGTTCACCCGGACGTCGTACTGCGCGACGTCGAGCGCGAGCGATCGCGTCATCCCGACCAGGCCGGACTTCGCGGCGGCGTACGGGAACATGCCGGCCGTGGTCAGCTTGGAGTGGATCGAGGCGATGTTGACGATCGCGCCGTGCCGGGCGTCGATCATCGGTTGCAGCACCTCGCGCGACATCAGGAACGCGCCCTTCAGGTCGACGTCGAACACGTCGTCCCATTCGGCCACCGACATCTTCGCGGGGTCGGCGTACGAGTTCTTGCCGGCGTTGTTGACCAGCACGGTGATGCTGCGGCCGAGTTGCTCGGTCAGCGCGCCGACCGCCTGCCGGACCGACACCTCGTCGGTGATGTCGCCGACCGCGGCGGCCACCGTCGCGCCGGCCTCGGTCAGCTCCGCAGTGGTCGCCTCGAGCGCGTTGGGCAAAATGTCGACGAGCGCGACGGCGGCACCCTCCGCGGCCGCCTTCACCGCGACCGCTCGCCCGATCCCGCGGGCGGCGCCCGTCACCAGCACAACCTCGTTCGCCAACCGACCAGTCACCAAAGGCCTCCTCGACTAGGGCTCCGGCACGACCCTAAGCCGAAGTCGTGGTCAGCCGAGCGGGGTGGTCAGGATGCAGAACTCGTTGCCGTCCGGATCGGCCATCGCGACCGCGCCGGCACACCCCTGACCGCTGTCGAGCCGGGTCGCACCGAGGGCCACCAACCGCTCGACCTCGTCGTCCACGGAGTCGCCGGCGATCAGGTCGAAGTGCATCCGGTTCTTGGACAGCTTCGGTTCGACCGGCGGGCCGCCCCAGGCGAGCTTCGGTCCACCGGACGGCGCCTGGATCGCGGTCTCCTCGTCCTGGTCCCAGACCAGCGGCCAGCCGAGCGCCTGGCTCCAGAAGACCCCGACCGCCCGCGTCCCGTCGCCGGCCAGCTCACCGAGGAAGGCCGTGTCCTTGAGGAAGTTGTTGCCGAACTCGATGACACAGAACGCGTTGCCCTCGGGATCGGCGAGCACGATGTGCCCCTCCTCCGGCAGCTGCCCGACGTCGAGGTGCCGGCCGCCGAGCTCGAGCGCCCGTGCCACGGTCTCCTCCTGCTGCCCGGCCCGGTCGCTGGTCAGGTGCAGATGGATCTGTTCACGCCGGCCGTCGACGTCCTCGCCCGGAAGGAACCGCAGCCGGAAGCTGGTGCGTTCGTCCGGTAGAAGGTCGGTGCCGTCCTGCTGCCAGTTGAGGAGACGGGCCCAGTAGCCGGCCAGTACGTCGGGATCCTTCACGTCGATCGACAGCGCGTAGAGCGTGGCACTCACGTGGATCTCCCATCGGCCGGTGAGCTGCCAAGGTAGGGCGGCACCGACCAACGCCGCAAAGCAATTAGCGGACCGATGCAGCCGCGATCCGGGCGTGCTGGTCGGCCTCGTCGCGCGTCATCGGCTGCCGCAGCAGAACGAGCTGGTGATAGAGCGGCGCGGTCGCGGTGAGCAGCAGTCGGTGCGCGTCGACGTCCGCCGCCACTTCGCCGCGGTCCACGGCCCGCCGGACGACGAGTGCGGTGCGCTCGTAACGATCCGCCCAGAAGCGGGTGAGTGCCTCGGCCGCTTCCGCCGTACGGAAGGACGCTGCGATCACCGCCTGGGTGATGGACGGCCGGGCGGTCAGCGCGGCGTGCACCTCCCGGTTGACGGCCATCAGGTCAGTCTCGAGCGAGCCGGTGTCGGCGGGCTCCCAGGCGTCGTCGGCACCCGCGGCGAGCAGGTCGACCAGCAGACCGGACACGTCCTTCCACCGCCGGTACAACGTCGTGCGGTGGACGCCGGAGCGCGCCGCGACCGCGTCGATCGTGAGCCCGTCGTACCCGTGCTCGGCCAACTCCGCCTCGACCGCGGCGAGCACGTCCGCGCGCACTCGCGCAGTTCGTCCGCCCGGCCTACTTGCGCGCACCCCATCCGTCATGGCATCATCTTAACGCAACATCCGTCGCATTAGGGAGTAGCCAGTGATCTTCTGACCCGCCGTTCGCTTCCGTACGAACCCGCGAGAGGTCAGGAGGATCCTCATGTCTACCCAGCTGTCCCTGCACGACGTCACGAAGTCCTACGATCACCGTCCGGTGCTCGACCGGATCAGTTGCGCCTTCCCGCCCGGGCAGGTCAGCGGCCTGATCGGCGAGAACGGGTCCGGCAAGTCGACCCTGCTGCGAATCCTGGCCGGTCTCGAACCGGCCACCGACGGGACGGTGCATGCCGCCGGCAGCATCGGCTTCCTTGCCCAGGACAACCCGCTGCCGCTCGATCTCGACGTCCAGGCGCTGGCCGATCACGCCCTCGCCGACCTGCGCCGGATCGAGGCCCGGATGCGTGAACTCGAAGGCCGGCTGTCCGCGGGCGACCTCGACGTCCTCGAGGAGTACGGCGAGCTTCAAACCGTCTTCGAGGTGCGTGAGGGGTACGACGCAGACGCGCGGTTCGCCCGCGCGACGCACGGCCTCGGGCTGTCGACGGTGCCGGGCGATCGGCGGCTGGCGGAGTTGTCCGGCGGCGAACTCGCGCGGTTGCACCTGGCCGCAGTACTCGCGTCGTCGCCGGAGATCCTGCTGCTCGACGAGCCGACCAACCACCTGGATGTGTCGGCCGCGACCTGGCTGGAGGACCACTTGCGGTCCCGGCGCGGTACGACGGTTGTGGTCTCGCACGATCGCGCGTTCCTCGAACGGGTCGCGTCGACGTTGTTCGAGGTCGACGGCGACACGCACCGGATCACGCGGTACGGCAACGGTTACCAGGGCTACCTCACCGAGAAGGCGGCCGAGCGGGCGCGCCAGGAGCAGAACCGGCAGCAGTGGGAGGACGACGTCGCGGAATTGCGCGCGCTGGTCCGGACGACCGCCGACCGGGTCGCGTACGGACGACCGATGAAGGACAACAACAAGGTGGCGTACGACCGCGCCACGGGTCGCGTCAACGAGGCGGAGCGGAGCAAGATCCGCAACGCGAAGGAGCGGCTGCGCCGGCTGGAGGAGGATCCGCCGCCGGTTCCGGCGAAGCCGCTGCGGTTCACGGCGTCGCTGCGGACGACCGGCGCCGCGGCGGGGCTCGATGCCGTCGGTGTCGCGGTCGCGGACCGGCTGCGGCCGACGTCCCTCGAGGAACCTGCGGGCGGCCGCGTACTCATCACCGGGCCGAACGGCGCCGGCAAGTCGACGCTCCTCGACGTCCTCGCCGGCGCACTGGAACCGGACTCCGGGTACGTCGACCGCCGCGGCCGAATCGGCTACCTGCAGCAGGAGACGACCGAGCCGCGACCGGACGAGACGCTGCGCGCGGCCCTCGCCCGTCATCCCGGCACCGCTGGTCTCGGACTGTTCCGTCAAGAGCAGTTGCAGACCCGGGTCGGTGCGCTGTCGACCGGTCAACGTCGACGGCTTGCGTTGGCGCGTGTGCTCACTACGCCGTACGACGTACTGCTGCTCGACGAGCCGACCAACCACCTGTCCCTCGTCCTCGTGGAAGAACTCGAGGCTGCGCTCAACCGGTACGCCGGTGCACTGGTCGTCGTCAGCCACGACCGCCGCTTCATCTCGCGCTGGCGGGGAACCATCGTCGACCTGAAGGAGAATGCATATGTCAGTCACTGAGTTCAAGGTCGACGGCGCACCGTACGGCGTGGTTGCGGCGGGCAACGAGGTGTGGACGACGCTGGTCCACACCGGTCGCGTCGCCACCGCGTCAGGGCGGGTCTTTGATCTCGACGCACCGGGGTCGCGCCCGAGCGTGATCGTCGACGGCCCGGACGATGCCGTCTGGTTCTCCCGCAACGGCGACGAGCGCATCGGGCGGATCTCGTACGACGGGACCGTGTCGGCGATCGATGTGGCGGGCGCGCCGTACGGGCTGTGTGTCGGTCCGGACGGCGCGTTGTGGTGCACGTTGATGAGCGCCGACGCGATCGGGCGGATCACACCGGACGGCGACGTGACGACGTACCCGATCGGAGCGACCGGGACGTTCCCGGCGATGATCACGACGTACGCCGGCGATCTGTGGTTCACCCTCAACCAGGCCGGCGCGATCGGCCGGATGACTACGAACGGCGAGGTCACGACCTACCCGCTGCCCACGACGGGAGCCGGGCCGGTCGGGATCAGCGCGGGTCCGGACGGCGTCTGGTTCGCCGAACTGCTCGCGAACCAGGCCGGCCGGATCACCGCCGACGGGGACATCAAGGAGTACCCGCTCCCCGCCGACGCCAAGCCGCATGCCGTGGCGGCGACCGCGGACGGCGGCTGCTGGCTGACGCTGTGGCGCTCCGGTGCACTGCTGCGATTGGATGCTGGCGGCAACATCATCGCCGAGCACCCGCTGGGCGACGGATCCGAGCCGCACGGCTTGACGGTCGACGCGAACGGCTCGGTCTGGGTCGCCCTCGAAACCGGCGCTTTGGCTCAGATCAGGTTGTGACGGTCAGTTGCCGACGCCGAGCGTCGACATGAACACGGCCGGGTAGCGGTCCCCGCGGGCGGCGCCGCGGGGAACCGCCTGCTCGATGGTGGCCAGGTCGTCCGCCGTGAGGTCGACCTCGACCGCGGGCAGCGCCTCGTGCAGCCGCTGCCGCGTCCGGGCGCCGACCAGGGGAACGATGTCGTCGCCCTGGGCGGCGACCCAGGCGATCGCCAACTGGGCCACCGTGCAGCCCTTGCGCTCGGCAACCTTGCGCAAGGCGTCGACGAGCGCGAGATTGTGCTGGACGTTCTCACCGGTGAAGCGTGGGCCGGCGGCCCGCGAGTCGCCGGGGCGTGGGGTGCGGTCGGCGGTCCAGTGACCAGAGATCAGTCCGCGGGCGAGGACGCCGTACGCCGTCAGCCCGATGCCGAGCTCACGCAGCGTCGGCAGCACCTCCGGCTCGATCGCCCGGGACAGCAGCGAGTACTCGATCTGCAGGTCGGAGATCGGGTGTACGGCATGCGCCCGGCGGATCGTCTCCGCGTTCACCTCGGACAGCCCGATCTGGCGGACGTACCCGGCCTCGACGAGATCCTTGATCGCACCAACGGTTTCCTCGATCGGTACGGCGGGATCGAGCCGGGCCGGCCGGTAGATGTCGATGTAGTCGGTGCCGAGCCGGGTGAGCGAATGCGCGAGGAACGTCTTCACCGCGGCGGGCCGCCCGTCGAATCCGAAGAACTGGTTCCCCGGTCCGGCGAGCATGCCGAACTTCACGCTGAGCTGGTAGCTGTCGCGCGGCCGCCCGCGCAAGGCCTCGGCCAGCAACAGTTCGTTGTGGCCCATGGCGTAGAAGTCGGCGGTGTCGAGGAGCGTGACGCCGGCGTCGAGCGCGGCGTGCACGGTGGCGATGCTCTCGCCGCGGTCGGCTTCGCCGTACGCGCCGGACATTCCCATCGCGCCGAGGCCGATGGCGGACGTGGTCGGGCCGGTCTTGCCGAGGGTTCGGGTCTTCATGTGAGCTCCTTCGTTGCGTTTCCTCCACCCTCGGTCGGGTACGGCGGGCGCGGTAGCGGAGCGTTCATCATGGGAGCGCCGCTCCCTGGTTGGTGTCCCGAGCGCGAGGCAGCATGGAGTCATGCAACGAGACGAGCTCGCCGATTTCCTCCGCCGGCGCCGGGCGGCGATCCGGCCGGCCAACGTCGGGTTGAGCGTGAACCCGCGGCGACGGACCACCGGTCTGCGCCGTGAGGAGGTCGCGATGCTCGCGGGCATGTCGGTGGACTACGTCGTCCGTCTCGAACAGGGCCGGAGCAGCCAGCCGTCGACACAGTTGCTCGCGGCACTGGCTCGGGCGTTGCGGTTGTCCGACGACGAGCGTGACCACCTGTTCCACCTGGCCGGGCACCGGCCGCCACCCGCGGACGGCGTCGCGCGGCTGGCCCGCTCCGGCCTGATCCGGCTGCTCGACCTGCTCGGCGACACCGCGGCGATGGTGCTGTCCGATCTCGGCGAGGTGCTCGCGCAGAACCGGATGTCGGTCCTGCTGGCCGGCGACCTCGCGGATCTCAACGGCGACCGGCGCTACCTCGCGTACCGCTGGTTCGTCGATCCCGACGGCCGCGACGGCTGTCCGCCCGAGGACAGGGACCACCAGTCGCGTCAGGTGGTGGCCGACCTGCGCGCGGTGGCCGGCCGTCGCACGGGCGATCCGCTGGTCGCCGGGCTGATCGAGCGTCTGCAGGCCGCGAGCGAGGAGTTTCGTACGTTGTGGGCCGACCACGAGGTCGCCGTACGCCGGGCCGACCGAAAGGCGATCCTGCATCCCGAGGTCGGTCGCCTGCTGATGGACTGCGAGACCCTGATGACCCCGGATCAGGGCCAGGAGCTGCTGGTCCTGACCCCGGCCGACGACGAAACCGGCAACCGGCTCGATCTGCTCCGGGTCGTCGGCACTCAGGAGTTCCCGGCGACCAGGTAGTGAGAGGTTTCACCCGCGCGAGGGATCCGTCGTGCGCCGCCGGTGGAGCACAGTGGTGCTGTGAGCACGGGCGTGCAGGTGCGGGGGCCGCGGGTCCGGGACGTGATCGCGGTCGGCCGTCCGGCGTTCTGGGTGGTCTCGATCGTTCCGTACTACACGGGCATCCTGCTCGCCACGCATCGGCTGATTCCGCCGGTCGCCGATTGGCCGCGGCTGATCGTCGGCGCGGTCGTGATGGGTCCGCTGGTGTGGCTCGCCGTACTCGCGGTGAACGACGCCTACGACCTGCCGAGTGACCGGCTGAATCCGCGCAAGGCCAAGTCGCCGTTGCTCGACGGACGGATCACGTTGCGCACGGCGACCCGGCTCGCCTTCGCGGCGGCGGTCGCGGCGGTCGGGCTGAGTCTGCTGGTCGGGATCGTTTTTGCTCTGGGTGTACTGCTGGCAGTCCTGCTCGGGTACGCGTACTCCGTCCCGCCGGTACGGCTGAAGACGCGAGCCGGGTTCGACGTCGCGGTCAACGCCCTCGCCCTCGGCGCGTTCGGACCGCTGGCCGGGTGGGCCGCGATCAACCCGGACCTCAGCGACTTCCCGTGGCTGATGGGCTTACAGGGAACGCTCGCCGCGGTCGGGCTCTACCTGCCCACCACCCTCGCCGACCTCGACGCGGATCGCGCGGCCGGCTACCACACGATCGCGGTCCGGTTCGGCGCGCGCACGACGTACCGGATCGGGTACGCCGCCTGGATCGCCGCCGCCGCTCTCTCGGTGATCCTCGCCGCCACCGACACGATCATCCCGCGGGACATGCTCGTCCTCGAGGTCGTGATGGTCCCGGTGCTGATCCTTGCCTACCGCAGACTCATCGGTCCCGGTCAGTCGTTCAAGGGCATCATCGTGCTCGCGTCACTGTTCCTCCTCCCCTGCGGCACCTTCGCCCTGACCTACACCGGAGTCCTCTGACCGATGTATCCACCGTTCGATCCGTACGACCACGGCCTGCTCGACGTCGGCGACCACAACCGGGTCTACTGGGAGACCTGCGGGAATCCGGAGGGCAAGCCCGCCCTCGTCGTCCACGGCGGACCCGGGTCCGGCGCGAGCCCCTTCTGGCGGCGGTACTTCGATCCCGCCCGGTACCGCGTGGTCCTGGTCGACCAGCGCAACTGCGGCCGCAGTACGCCGGATGCGGCCGCGCCCGACGTCGATCTGAGGAACAACACCACCCAGCAGCTGATCGCCGACTTCGAACAACTGCGTCGGCACCTGGAGATCGACCGGTGGCTGCTCCTCGGCGCGTCCTGGGGCGCGACACTCGGACTCGCGTACGCCGAGCAGCATCCCGAGGTGATCTCGGAGATCGTGCTGTTCAGCGTCACCAACACCAGCCGGCGGGAAGTCGACTGGATCACCCGGGAGATGGGCCGAATCTTTCCCGAGGAGTGGGCGCAGTTCCGGGACGGCGTACCCGAGAGTGAGCGGGACGGGAACCTGGCGCTTGCCTACAGCAAGCTCCTGCACGATCCGGATCCCGGAGTCCGAGACCGCGCGGCGCGGAACTGGGCCGCGTGGGAAGAGACGCATGTCCGGACCCACCCGGACTGGACGCCGGATCCGCGCTGGGAGGACCCGGTGGTGCGGCTGCGGATCGCGCGGCTCGTCACGCACTATTGGGGGCACGCGGCCTGGCTGGAAGTGGACGCACTGATCCGGAACGCGGGTCGGCTGGCCGGGACTCCAGGCGTGCTGATCCACGGACGGCTCGACATCAGCAGCCCGGTCGAGGTCGCCTGGCGGATGGCTCAGGCCTGGCCGGGCGCCGTACTGCACCTGGTCGAGCAGGAGGGGCACGGAGCGAGCGGTGCGCGGACCGCGGACCTGGTCGTCTCGGCACTCGACCGCTTCGCCAACGCATGAACAGCGACGGTGGACGGTGCACGCCGCGCGGACACTCGATGGCGGCAGCCGGCCGCGCTCTTTGTGCACCAGATCCGTACTTTCGCGGTCGAAAAGTACGGATCTGGTGCACAAAGTGGAAGACGGACGCGGATCTGGTGCACAAAGTCGGGTGTCTGGCCGTGACCGCGGCCGGTCGGCGTACCAGGATTGACCCACGGACCCGTCGATCGAGACGATTCGCCTTGGTGCACGTGCACGATGGGCAAAGATTTGATCACTGATCTTTACAGCGCTGAGCGGTGCCGGAACCCTAGGGTCCCATGACTCTGACCCGCCCGGAGCTGGAGACCGACTACACCCTCAGTCGGTCCGCTGTCGCGCACTTCCGTACGCACGGGTTCGTTAAGCTGAAGAACGTCCTCAGCGGCGACACCATCGCGGAGTACGAGCCGGAGATCACCGAAAAGGTGCTCGAACTGGCCGCCGACGTGCCGCTCGAGGAGCGTGACACCTACGGGCAGGCGTTCCTGCAGGTCACGAACCTGTGGCAGGACAGCGAGCGGGTACTGGAGTTCGTGTCGTCGCCGCGGCTGGCGCGGATCGCGGCCCAACTGCTCGGTGTGCAGTCGGTCCGGCTGTACCACGACCAGGCCCTGTACAAGGAGGCCGGCGGCGGCATCACGCCCTGGCACGCGGACCAGTACTACTGGCCGTTCGCGTCGGACCGGTGCGTGACGGTCTGGATTCCGTTGCAGGAGACACCGATGGCGATGGGTCCGCTGTCGTTCGCGGCCGGCAGCCATACCTTCGAGCACGGCCGTGACCTGCCGATCAGCGACGAGTCCGAGCAGGCGCTGCAGGAAGCGCTGGCGGCGCAAGACTTCCCCGAGGTGTCGGAGCCGTACGAGCTCGGCGAGGTCAGCTATCACCTCGGCTGGACCTTCCACCACGCGCCGCCGAACACCACCGACGTACCGCGCCGGGTGATGACGATCATCTACATCGACGCCGACATGCGGATCGCGGCGCCGGTGAACGAGAACCAGGAGCTCGAACTCGCCCACTGGATGCCCGGCGCCCAGGCGGGCGATCCCATCACCTCACCGCTCAACCCGGTCCTGTACTGAGCTGCCTCGGCAGCAGCCGATCGCGCGCGAGCCGTGTCTGTACCTATTGGTATGTACGATGCTGCCCATGAACTCTGCGATCAGCCGCGTCGTCGTCCTCGACCAGGAGTTGCCGGCGGCGCTCCCGGTGCAGCGCGTCGAGGTCCGCCGGATCACGATCGACCCGCACACCGCACTCGGAGCCCACGTCCACAACGGCCCCGTCTTCGGCAACATCGTGTCGGGATCGGCCGTCTACCAGCAGTCCGCGGACTCCGAGCCGCAGGTACTACGGGCCGGTGACGTGTTCTACGAGCCGGCCGTCGAGCGGATCGAACGCTTCGACACCAAGGACGAGCCGGTCACCTTCCTCGCCTACTTTCCCCTCACCGCAGCTCAGGAGGCGACCCTGGACTTCGTCGAGCCTTCGTAGCGTGCAATCTCAACAGGACGTGTCGCCTGAACCGGGGTCCGTTGGGAGGCCGCACGCCTGCGGCGCCCACCGAGCCAAAGACACGTCCTGTCGTGCTGACACACTTACAACGTGCGCTTCTGCGGGTAGATGGTCTCGCCGCGAGACAGTTGCTCGACGTAGACGGCGATGCGCTTGGCTCGGGTTTCGGGGCGTTTGGCAGTGGTGACGCGGTAGACGACAGCGAAGCGGTTGGCGCTGGTCAGGATGTCGAACATCGCCTGCGCCTTGGGTTCGGCGGCCAGCGCGGCCGCGAGATCCTCCGGGACCTCGGAGGCGCTCGCCCCGCCGTAGGCCTGGTCCCAACGGCCGTCGGCTTTCGCACGCTCGACCTCGGCGCGCCCGGCCGGGAGCATCCGGCCGTCGTCCTCCAGCCGGGCGATCAGGTCGACGTTCCGTTTCGACCACACGCTGCGCGCGCGGCGCGGGGTGTACCGCTGAATGAACGTGCGCTCGTCGCGCGCTCGCCGCTGGCCGTCGATCCACCCGTGGCACAACGCTTCCTCGAGCGCCTCGTCATACGTGAGGCTCGTCGGCGTGGTGACGTGCTTCTTCGCGAGCACCAGCCAGACGCCGTCCGGCTCCTGGTGGTGTTCGTGCAGCCACTTCGACCACGCGGCGGCGTCGGCGACGATCAGTTCCTCGGTCATCAGACCGCCTCTCGGTACCGTGCGGCGAGCTGTGTCGCCGCATCCTTCAACTCCTGGGGTCCGACGAACTCCAGGTCGCACTCGAACATCCCGAACGTCGCGGCCAGCCCCGTCCAGGACCATGCGGTCAGGATCAGCCGGCAGGTCGTCGACGTGACCTCTTCCACGATGGCCCCGCGGCCGGCGTACTTCGCGACCAGCGACGCCGGCGCCTGCAGGATCGCCGCACCGCGGCACGGGTTCTGGTCCTGCCCGTGGAACTTGCGCGCGATGTACGTCGCCACGTCGGGCGCCGGCAGTTCGCGCGGGGTGAAGCGCGGTCCGGTCGGTGTCTTCGGCGTCATCCGGTCGACCCGGAAGGTCCGCCAGTCGTTGCGCTCGAGATCCCAGCCGACCAGGTACCAGCGGCCGCCCCACGTCACCAGGTGGTGCGGCTCGACCTTGCGCGGCGGCACCCATTCCTCCGACCCGCTGGCCGCGGGGTAGTCGAAGCGCAGTACCTCGCGCCCGCGGACCGCCGTACCGACCGCGATCAGCTTGTCCGAGTCGACGGTCGTACGGCGGTTCGCGTACCGGTCGACCGTGGTGACCTGCAGCGCATCGACCCGCTGCCGCAACCGCGCCGGCATCACCTGACGCACGGTCGCCAGCGCCCGCAGCGCACCCTCCTCGATCCCGGTGACCGTGGTGGTTGCGGTCTGCAGCGCCACCGCGACCGCGATCGCCTGGTCGTCGTCGAACAGCAGCGGCGGCAGATCGGCACCCGCGTCAAGGCGGTACCCGCCGTCGGGGCCCTTGGTGGCGCGCACCGGATACCCGAGCTCGCGCAGGCGGTCGACGTCACGGCGGACGGTCCGCGGGCTGACTTCCAGACGCTCGGCCAGCAGCTGACCGGGCCAGTCGCGGCGCGCCTGCAACAGCGACAGCAACGCGAGCAAACGGGCTGAGGTCTCGGACATGACTTCAGATTGGCACGGGTAGCGGCCAGAACCTGTCCTCTACTCCTGGAAATGTCAGGTCCAGAGTCCCTGACCGAAGGAGATATCGTGATCAGCACCCGAGCGCTCACCCGGGATTTCGTGGTGAGCCGTACCGAGACCGTGCACGCCGTCCGCGGGATCACCCTCGATGTCGAACCCGGTGAACTGGTCGCCGTCCTCGGCCCGAACGGCGCCGGCAAGACCACCACGCTGCGCATGCTCACCACCCTGATCGCATCGACCTCGGGCACCGCGACGGTCGCCGGGTACGACGTGACCACGCACCCCAGTCAGGTCCGCCGCCGGATCGGGTACGTCGGCCAAGGCAACGGCGCGGGCCACGCACAACGCGCCGCCGACGAACTCTCCGGGCAGGGCGTGATCTACGGGCTCGACCGGCGTACGGCGAAGCAGCGCGCGGGTGAACTGCTCGACGCGCTCGAGCTCACCGACCTCGCCCAGCGCAAGGTGTCCGAGCTGTCCGGGGGGCAGCGCCGGCGACTCGACGTCGCGATGGGCCTGATGCACGCGCCGCCGCTGCTGTTCCTCGACGAGCCGTCGACCGGTCTCGACCCGCAGAATCGCGCGAACCTGTGGGACCACATCCTGCGGATGCGTGAGCAGTACGCGATGACCATCGTGCTGACCACCCACTACCTCGACGAAGCCGACTCGATGGCCGAGCGGGTGGTCGTGGTCGACCACGGCGAGGTGATCGCCGACGACACCGCCGACGGGTTGAAGGCTGAGCTGGCCGGCGATCGGCTCGCCCTGACTGTTGCCTCCAGCAACGCTGCCGAGCTGGCACGACTGGCCGAGAAGTTGCCTGGAGCCCGCGATGTCGTTGCCGCCGGCGACGAGGTCGGCGTGCGGGTCGCCAACGGTCCGACGGCGCTGCCCGAGCTGATCGCGGCGGCGCAGCAGCACGGCGTACCGATCGCGTCCGCCCAGGTGCACCGCCCCACGCTCGACGACGTGTTCCTCAACCTCACCGGCCGCAGCTTGCGCGAAGACTCGAACGGAAAGGCAGCCTGATGACCACCCTCACCCTCCCGACCACCACTGTCGCGACCGCCGGGCCGCAGCGGAACCTGCTGCGCGACATCCGGATTGTGATGACGCGCGAACTGAAGCCGGTGCTGCGCGACCCGTTCTCGCTGCTGTTCGGGATGATCCAGCCGCTGGTGTTCCTCGCCCTGTTCGGCCCGCTGCTGTCCGGTTCGATGGGCGCAGAGTTCGGCGCCGGCGTGTGGCAGTGGTTCGTCCCGTCGATCCTGGTGATGACCACACTGTTCGGTACGTCGACCACCGGCGCGAACCTGCTGTTCGAGTTCCAGACCGGCGCGCACGAGCGGATGCTGGTCACGCCGCTGTCGCGGTCCTCGCTGCTGATCGGCCGGGCATTGAAGGAGATGGTGCCGCTGTTCGGGCAGGCGGTGATCGTGATCGCGGTGATGACGCCGTTCGCCTTCGACCTGCACGTCGGTGGCGCGCTCGTCGGGCTCGCGCTGCTCGCGGTGTTCGGCGTCGGGCTCGGTTCGTTCAGCTACGCGCTGGCGATCGCGGTCCGCAAGCAGGACTGGATGTTCTGGGTCGTTCAGCAGACGTTCCTGTTCCCGCTGATGATCCTGTCCGGGATGTTGCTGCCACTGGAGAGCGGTCCTGGCTGGATGCGGGTCGCGGCGAACTTCAACCCGCTGTCGTACCTCGTCGACGCCGAGCGGGCGCTGTTCTCGGGCGATGTCGCGAGCAGCGCGGTGCTGTGGGGTCTGGTCGCGGCGATCGTCACCGCGGTCCTGGGACTGACGGTCGGCATCCGCACCATGCTTCGGTCTGCGGACTGAGCACTCAAACGCTTGACCCAATTGGGCCAGTGTCCCCGCTGCGCCGTCTTCTGCAGGAGAAATCACCTACGGTAGCGATCAGATCACCAACCGCCCCCGAAGGAGATCTGATGAGGCCCCGCCCCGCCGTGTTCGCCGTCCTGACTTCGCTGGCCGCCGCCGCGCTCGCCGCCTCGAGCGCGGTGGCGGCGCCTGTCCCGGCCCTCGACTCCGGCCGCGCCGCAGTGGTCGCGGCGACCGACACCGACGGCGACGCGTTACCGGACGCCTGGGAGACGAACGGGTACGACGCGAACGGCGACGGCACCGTCGACGTGGATCTGCCCGCGCTGGGCGCCGATCCGCAGAAGAAGGACCTGTTCGTCGAGATGGACTACATGGACGGCCGGCTCGCGACCACGGCCGCGCTGGACCGGATCGTCCAGGTCTTTGCCTCCGCACCGGTCAGCAATCCCGACGGCAGCACCGGCGTCACGATCCACCTCGACGCCGGGTCCGCCCGCGGTGCGGCGTACAACCTCGGCGGTGGCAACCAGGTCACGTACGACGCCGACCTGAACCCGTCCGCCACCCAGACGAACGCGATCAAGGCAGCCAACTTCGCGTCGGCGCGCAAGGCCGTCTTCCATTACATGCTCTGGGCGGACAGCTACGACGGCGGCTGCAGCAGCGGGCAGGCCTTCAACATCCCGAACGACACGTTCATCGTGACGGTCGGCCCGAAGTGCAACTGGAACGCGACCGACGACGTCAACGTGGGCACGTTCATCCACGAACTCGGCCACAACATCGGCCTCAAGCACGGCGGCGCCGACCACCTGAACTACAAGCCGAACTACCTCAGCGTGATGAACTACTTCTTCCAGCTCGGCGGCGTACTCAAGGCCGACGGCACGAAGTACTGGGGCTACTCGAACGTCCAGCCGACCTCGATCAACGAGGCCCGGCCGGACGAGACCGTCGGCCTCGGCAGCCTCGGCGCGGGCTACCGGACCAGCTGGAAGTGCCCGAACGGCACCACCCGTACGACGACCGGCGCGGCGAACCAGCCGATCGACTGGAACTGCGACGGCGACACCACCGACACCACGACCGCCGCCGACATCAACGGCGACAAGACCACGTCGACGCTGATCGCCCAGAACAACTGGGCCAGCCTGGTCTTCGGCGGCGGCGCGGTCGGCGGCGGCAGCCCGCAGGCCAAGACCCCGGCGACCGAACTGCAGGAGCTGACCCACGAGGAGTGGCAGCAGCTGCAGCAGCGGTGAGACCCGGATCCTCAGGCCGTCACAATCCGCCGCGGGCGGGCGCGCTGAGGCTGCGCCTGCCCGGGACGCTCACATTGTGATGGCCTGGGGATCCGCCATCAGCCCCACACCCCGTTGCTCGCGGTCTCGCGCGCCCAGTCGTCGAAGTCGCGGGGCGGCCGGCCGAGGACTTCCTCGACGCCGGTGGACACATACTCGGAGCGGTGGTGGCGGATGACCGCGAACAAGTCGCGCACCGCGTCGGCGTCCTCCTGCGTGAGTCCCTGCTCGACCAGCTCCGCGACATGGGCCTGCGGCGACAGGTCGACGTACGCAATCGGGCGGCCGGTCGCTGCGGTCAGTTCGTCCGCGATGTCGGTCATCGTCAGGACCCGCGGGCCGGAGATCGCCAGCGTCCGGCCGATGTACGAGGCGTCGAGCAGTGCGGTGGTCATCACGTCACCGACGTCGTTGGTGTCGATCCAGGCTTCGCCGCCGTCACCGGCCGACACGCGGATCTGCCCCGCCAGCACGTGGTAGCGCAAGAAGTCCTCGCTGAAGCCCTGCGCGAACCAGGCCGGTTGCACGATCGTCCAGTCGAGGTCGGTCGCCCGTACGACGTTCTCCAGCGCGAGCTGACCGTCGTACACCGCGAAGTCGCGCCCAGGGCTGCCCACGCCGCGGCCCGACAGCAGCACCAGCCGCCGGAGTCCACGGGCCTGCGCCACGAACTTGCCGGCCTGGGTCAGTCCGGTCGGACCGACGGGCGGCGCGAGGTACGCCGTGTCCGCACCCGCCAGCGTTGCGTCCCAGGTGCTCTCGTCGTACCAGTCGAACGGCTGCGCGGTCGAGCGGGACGCCAACCGGTACGGGACGCCGCGGGCGTCGAGCTGGGCCGCGACACGGCGGCCGGTCTTGCCTTTGCCACTGAGGATCAGAATCTCGTTCATGTCCTCAGTTCACCCGACCACATCGAGACGAACCATGGCTGTATGGCGCGATTCGATGTTTGCAACGCTCACACCGGGTAGGCTCACGGTATGGACGTGCTCGACCAACTGCTCGCTGGGACCCGGGCCCAGGACGGGGTCTTCAACCTGACGATCCTGGATCTGCCGTGGTCCGTGGAGATCCGCGACGAGGCGCCGCTGGCGCTCGCGACGCTGGTGCGCGGGTCCGGCTGGCTGGCGCGGGACGGGCTCGAGCCGCTGCGATTGGAGCAGGGTGATGTCGCGATCATCACCGGCCCGGCGCCGTACGTCGTCAGTGACCGCCTCGGCACCGCGCCGCAACTGCGGATCCATCCCGGCGGCATCTGCGAACCGTTGCCTGGGGCACCGGTCGACTACTCGGCCCGGCTCGGCGTCCGGACGTACGGCAGCCGGAAGTCCGGCGCGGTGATGATTGCCAGCGGCACCTATCAGATCGGCGGCGATGTCAGCCGCCGGCTGCTCACCGCCTTGCCTCCGGTGCTGGTCGTTCCCGCCGCCGAGATCGCCGGATCGGTGATGGAGATGATCGTCGACGAGATCCAGCGGGACGCGCCGGGCCAGCAGAGCGTGCTGGATCGGTGGCTGGATCTGGCCTTGATCACGACGCTGCGCGCGTGGTTCGCGCGGCCGGACTCGCACGCGCCGGGGTGGTACCAGGCGCAGACCGACCCAATCGCAGGGGCGGCGTTGCGCCTGCTGCACGAGGATCCGGCGTACCCGTGGAGCGTCTCCGAGCTCGCGGACCGGGTCGGGGTGTCGCGGGCGTCGCTGGCGCGCCGGTTCACCGCGGTGGTCGGTGAGGCGCCGATGAGCTACCTGACCGGCTGGCGGATCACACTCGCGGCGGATCAGCTCCGGGCGACCCGGGACACGGTCGAGACGATCGCCCGCCGGGTCGGATACGCGAACGCCTTCGCGTTGAGCGTGGCGTTCAAGCGGGTCCGCGGGATCACGCCGACCGAGCACCGCCGGGTGGCCTGAGAAGTCTCAACATCGAGGTTCAACGATACGATTGAGGCTCATGGGTCATGACGAGATCCCCCTCAACCTCGGCGAACTGCGGCAGCTGAGCCTGTGGACGGCGGACTGCGCCGAGCGCGCCGTACCGCTGTACGAGGCAGTCGCGCCGAACGATCCGCGGCCGCGGGAGGCGATCTCCGCCGTCCGTGAGTTCGGTACCGGAGGCCCGCGGACGAAGACGATCCGGACCGCCGCCTTCGCCGCGCTCAAGGCGGCCGGTGCGATGGACGATCCGGCGGCGGAAGCAGCGGCTCGGGCCGCGGTCGGTGCGGCCGGATCGGCGTACCTGCACCCGTTCGCGGCCGCCACCCAGGTGAAGCACATCGTCGCGTCCGCGCAGTACGCCGCCTATGCCCATGAGCTCGCGGCCGGCGATCCGGCCGCCGCGGACGCCGTCATCCGCTGGGCGATCGACCGCGTACCGCAAACTGTCCGGGAGATCCTCGCGCGCTACCCCGACGGCGCCCCGGGCCGGAGCCGGCTCGGGGAACTGCACCGTCGCATCGAGGCGGAACTCAGGCGATCGTCGCCTTCATGAACGCGAGCGCCTGCGGCCAGGCCAGGTGGTACGCGTTCGCGTTGACCTCCTTGTCCTGCCGACCCTTGTCCGAGAACCCGTGTTCCGCCCCCGGGAAGTACTGCGTGAACGTCGCGCCGGCGGTCCGCGACTGCAGCACGGTCTGCAACGCCTCGAAGTCCGCGTTCGGTACGACGGTGTCGGCGCTCGGGTAGCTCACCAGCACCGGCGCCGTGATGCCGGCCGAGTCGGCGATCGCGTCGTACGTCTGGTGCGGCGGCAGATCCGACGGCACCGTCGGGTGGAAGGCGATCACGTTCGCGACCCGCTGATCGCGCGCGGCGAGCAGCAAGGCGAACCGGCCGCCGAGACACCAGCCGATCACGCCGACCTTGGTACATCCCAGCTCGTCGAACAGGTAATCCAGCAACGCGCGCTGCTCAGCGAGCGCCGCGTCGTCGTCCAACTCCCGCAGCATCGCGGACAACTCTTCCCGCGTGGCGTTGTCGGAACTGCGCCCCTTGAACGGATCCCACGCCAGCGCAGTGATCCCTTCCTCCCCGGCGAGCTCGTCCGCCCAGGCCCGCACCTGCTCCCCGATCCCGGTGATCATCGGCAACAGCAGCATGCCGACCCGCCCTACGCGCGCCAGGTACGCGCTCTGCTGTCCGACCTCGACCGTCACACCCATGGACGCATCTTAGGGTCAGCCGATGCCGACCGTCTGACGCTCGGGTTCGACGACGGCGATGATGCGGTCCTGGTCGCGGCCGTAGGGCTGGCCAATGTATTTCTGGGCGATCCGGTCGACGAGCTTCCAGCCCTCCTCGCCGTCGATCCAGTCCACGACACGGCCGCGGACGACGACCGGCTCGAAGGGATTGTCCGCGGGCGCGATGGACAGGGCGACGCGCGGATCGCGGCGGAGGTTGCGGGCCTTTCGGGACTCCGGGCCGGTGAGGAAGATGATCTTGTCGTCGAGCGTGCTCACCCACAGCGGCACCGAATGCGGCGCGCCGTCCGGCAGGACGGTGGCGAGGTGGGCGATCGACGTGCTCTCAACCGCGGCGCGTACGGCGGGATTCAACATCTTCGTGCTCCTTCGGGGTTCAGCGGACGATGTCGTAGTGCAGGTGCGTGACGCCGGGCGCGGGCACTGCCTCGCGCAGGCTCAGCCGGATATGTTCGGGGAGTTCCTGGAAGAAGGGCCGGCCGCCGCCGAGCAGGACCGGGACCTGATGCAGGACGAGCTCGTCGACGAGTCCGGCGCGCAGCGCCGCAGTGACGGTGGCGCCGCCCATCAGGCCGACGTCTTTCGCGCCGGCCAGTTCGCGGGCGGCGGCGATCGCGTCCTCAATGGTGTGGGCAGGCGTCTGGCGTTCGCTGAGCTGCGCCACCGGCTCGTGGCTCAGGACGACCAGCGGCGCGGTCGGATGCGGGCTGCCGCCGCCGAAGTGACCGGAGTCGTCGTAAGTCTTGTGACCGGCGACTACCGCACCGACGCGGCCGGCGAGCGCGTCGAACACCCGGGCGCTCGGCGCACTGAGCTTGAAGCCGTCGAAGACCTGGCTCGGGGTGTCGCCGTCGAAGTACCAATCGAACAGCATCGGCGCGTCGCCGAGCCCGTGGTCCGGGCCGGCGCCGCGCCCGGTGATGTAGCCGTCGACCGACACCGCGAGACCGCAGATCACCTTGCTCATCATCCGCACCCTTCCTTTGAGTTCCTTGAGGGAACGCTAACACTCAAAGTTCCTTAAGGGAACCCCGCAAGGTAGGGTGGGGTCATGCAGCGGACGGACTTCAGTCGGATGGCGTGCTCGATCGCTCGCACGCTGGACGTCATGGGCGAGCCGTGGTCGCCGTTGATCCTGCGCGACATCTGGGTCGGGTTCTCCCGGTTCGAGCAGTTGCAGGCCGATCTCGGGATCTCGCGGAAGGTGCTCACCGAGCGGCTCAACCATCTCGTCGAGCACGGCGTGATCGAGCGGCGCCCGTACGACCAGCGACCGCGCTACGAGTACGTCCTCACCGGCAAAGGCCGCGAACTGGTCGACGTGCTGATGGTGATGGTCGCCTGGGGCGACAAGTGGCTGGCCGGCGAGGCGGGCCCGCCGGTGTTGTACCGGCACCACGCCTGCGGCGAGATCAGCCACGTCGACCTCACCTGCGCCCACTGCGGCAAACCGATGCGCGCCGACGACATCGACCTCCTTCCCGGCCCGGGCGCCGCGGCCTGATGTGTCAGCTCGACAGGAGGCATCCGACTTCTGGGGCCGCTGGCCCCTGGTGCTGAGCGTGGCCCAAGCGGCAGCGAGCGGACACGTCCTGTTGAGCTGACACATCAGGCCGAGCTGACCGTTGGCCGGGCTCACACGCTAGGCCGGGCTGACGCGGCTAGGAACGGATGTGCGGCTCGCTGACATCGGCCGGCGGCAACGTCACCTGCGCCGGCGACACCTCATGCACGCGGCGGAGAGCACGGGCCACTGCGCGCCAGTCACCCCAGTCCGCCGTCCGCCCTTCGACATAAGGGAAAACAGCGTACGCACGGGTCCCGCTCAGCGCGAACGGCTCGTCCTGCAGCGTTCGCAGGGGCTCCACGACCGGTAGCCCTTGCGCCCGCAGTTCGCCCAGTTGTGTCAGACCTTCCGGCTTCTCGCCGGCTTGCCACACCTTCACGAACCACCGGCCGTCGACCACCCAACCGTCGGTCGCGAATCCTCCGGTGTGCGGCACCAGCTCGGCGACGGTCAGCCCGTAGTCGCGTGCGAGATCCACCACCCTCGCATCAGATCACCGCCGCTGGGCTGCCAGCATCCGAATTACGGCGACGTTGATCAGGACGAGGAACAGCGCGGAGAAGATCAGCAGCGCCACCTGGGCCGGGAGCACGGTGATGCCGGCGCCGATCGCGAGGACCGGGATCGCCAGTCCGGCGTACGCGATCAGGAACAGCGCGGCGAGCACCTCACCACGTGACGACGGCTCGGCCAACGCCGCCGCCGTCGCGACCGCGCCGCGGAACACCAGGCCCACACCGGCGCCGGCGAGGACGCCACCGACGACGAAGACGGCCAAGTCCGGCAGCAGACCGCCCGCCGCAACACCGACCAGGCCGACGGACATCGCAGCCAGTCCGGCCCGAAGCTGAGCCGCCCGCGAAAGCCGCACGAACACCGCCTGGCTCGCAGCGCCCGCGATGAACACGGCGAAGGTCACCACACCGGCGAGCAGCCGCGACGGGTGCTGCAGTACGCCGGCCAGGAACGTCGGCGCCAGCGACGTGAACAGACCGAAGATCGCGAACGCCGCGAACGCCCCGATCGCCGACGCGAAGAACAGCGGCCGCGCCGCGGACGGCACCGCCACCCGCTGCGGCCGGTACGCCGGACGCACCTCCAGCCGCTCGACCGTCTCCGGGACGAGCGCGATGCCGATCGCGCTGATCAGCAGCAAGATCAGGAAGATCTCGTACGGACGCTGCAGCGGCTCGGACACGTACTGCGCGAGCAGCCCGCCGACCAGCGGTCCGAACGCCAGCCCGCCGAGGTTCACCATGCTCGAGATGAGCGCGGAGCGGCTTGGGTCCTCGGCCGGACGCGCGACCTGCCGCAGCTCGGACAGGTGCGCGGTGGCGGTCGCGGTCAGTACGCCGACCCCGACACCGCAGATGAACCGCGCCAGCAGCAGCCCCGGGACCGCCGGCCAGACCAGGAAGATCACCGCGGACACCGCCTCGGCGAGGACCGCGAGCAACGCGACCCGCCGCCGACCGAGCCAGTCGCTGACGTGCCCCGCGAGGTACAGCGAGGCCATCACCCCCACCGCGTAGCTGGCGAAGATCACCGTGATCACGTACGTCGCGAAGCCGTCGCGCTGCTGATAGATCGCATAGAGCGGAGTCGGGATCGTCGAGAAGGCCATCGTGGTGAGAAAGGCCGCCGCGATCACCCAGAACCCCGGCGCATGAGCGAACCGGATCCGCTCGCCGGGCCGCGTGGAGGTCATGGTTGACATGTCTCCAGCGTGACTCCGGCCATCTATCGAGTCCAACGAAAGTTCTTGCACGCTCTTATCGGCAACTCCGATAATTAATCCTGTGGACAGTCGGCAGCTTGGAGTACTTCGTCGCCGTCGCCGAGGAGCTGAGCTTCACCCGCGCGGCGCGACGTCTGTTCACGGTGCAGTCCACGGTGTCGGCCGCCGTCCGGGCGCTTGAGAACGATCTGAAGACGACGCTGTTCGACCGCTCGACGCGGAGTGTTCGGCTGTCCGCGGCGGGGCAGGCGCTGCTGCCCGAGGCGAAGGCCGCGCTCGAAGCGCTGGACCGGGCGCGGGCCGCGGTCGAGGAGGCCTCGTCGGGGCTGCGCGGCAGCATCCGCATCGGGACGCTGGCGCGGCTGAGCCTGGTAAATCTGGCCGAGTTGCTCGGCGCGTTCCACCGCAGGTACCCGCTGGTCGAGGTGCAGGTCGCCACCTCACCCACCGGATCCACCGGCCTCGCGGACGACGTACGGCACGGCCGGCTGGACGTCGCGCTGCTCGGTCTGCCGCGGCCCGAGCTGACCGGGCTGACCGTTCGGGACATCGCGACGATGCCGTTCGTCGCGCTCGTCCCGGCCGCGCATCCGCTCGCCAAGCGCCCCGCCGTACGGCTGGAGGAGTTGGCCGAGGAACGGTTCGTGGACATGCCGCCCGGGTTCGGCAACCGGAAGATGGTCGACCGCGCCTTCGACGCGATCGGGCGACCGCGCCGGATCCAGGTCGAGGTGCCCGAGCTGACGACGATCCCCGAGTACGTCCGGGTCGGCCTCGGCGTCGGCATCGTCCCGGACATCGAACTGCAGGACCACGCCGACGTCACCAAGCTCCCGATCGAGGGCAACGACCTGGCCTGGACGCTGTCCGTGGTCATCGCGGCCGGACGCCGTCCGAGCCGGGCGGTGACCGCCCTGCTCGACCTGATCGCCGAGGCGGAGCGCCCCGCGGGACCGCATTTCTGACCGCTTCGTGACATTTACATCAGGCGGGAATGTAATTCCGCGGCCCGCCGTTGTCACCAGTACTCAGGTGACACGTCACCGAGCCAGACACCCAAGACCTGGGGGCCTTTGCTACGGATCGTCCGGCACGTTCCTGCCGGCGAAGGAAGGAAGCTCGACATGGCAACTGTCTCGTTCAAGGGAGCGACCCGGGTCTACCCGGGGACCGACATCGCCGCCGTCGACAAGCTCGACCTGGACATCTCCGACGGCGAGTTCATGGTGCTCGTCGGCCCGTCGGGATCGGGGAAGTCGACCGCGCTGCGGATGCTGGCCGGCCTCGAAGAGGTGAACGAGGGAGCGATCTTCATCGGCGACCGCGACGTCACGAACGCGCCGCCGAAGGACCGGGACATCGCGATGGTGTTCCAGAACTATGCCCTGTATCCGCACATGTCGGTCGCCGACAACATGGGCTTCGCGCTGAAGATGCAGGGACTGTCGAAGGACGAGCGGGTCAAGCGCGTCGGTGAGGCCGCGAAACTGCTCGGCCTCGAGGAGTACCTGGACCGCAAGCCGAAGGCACTGTCCGGCGGCCAGCGCCAGCGCGTCGCAATGGGCCGCGCAATCGTCCGTAATCCACAGGTCTTCCTGATGGACGAGCCGCTGTCCAACCTGGACGCCAAGCTCCGCGTGCAGACCCGCACCCAGATCGCCGAGCTGCAGCATCGGCTCGGTGTCACGACCGTCTACGTCACCCACGACCAGGTCGAGGCCATGACGATGGGCGACCGGGTCGCGGTCCTGAAGGACGGCGTCCTGCAGCAGGTGGACACGCCACTGAACCTGTACGACCGCCCGCGGAACAAGTTCGTGGCCGGCTTCATCGGCTCCCCCGCGATGAACCTGATCACCGCCGAGATCACCGACGGCGGCGCCCAGGTCGGCGACTACGTCGTACCGATCGCCCGCGACGTGCTGGCCAAGGCCGGCGACGACACGACGCTGACCCTCGGCATCCGCCCGGAAGGCCTGCGGCTGGCCGACGAGGGCATTCCGGTCAAGGTCTCGGTGATCGAAGAGCTGGGCTCGGACGCCTACCTGTACGGCACCGCGGAGCACACCAGCGACCAGATCATCGCCCGGATCGGTACCCGGCTGCACAACGACAAGGGCGCGGTCGTGCACCTGACGCCGGACCCGGAGAAGCTGCACCTGTTCTCCAGTTCGACCGAAGAGCGGCTCGTCGTCTGACCCCGTAACGGATGTTCGGCTTGTAGTTTGACCTTGTGGGTCACTGGCAGAAGGACACCCCAGGCGTGATGGAGCTGCCGTCGGGCCGCCTCGTCCGTGGACGCAGTCTGCGGCGCGGCCCGGCGGCAGAGCCGTTCCCGACGTACGGCGTGTACCTGCTCGGCCAGGAACCGCCGGACGTGCCGTGGGAGACGCGCTGGATCAAGTGGCCCGACTTCCGGCTGCCTTCGGATCGCGAGCAGGCGTTGACGATCTTTCGCGACGCGCTGGAACGCAGCGGGACCGGTCGCGTCGAGTTCGCCTGCGGCGGTGGCCGCGGCCGCACCGGTACGGCGCTCGCGTGTCTGGCGGTACTGGACGGGACGCCGTCGGATCAGGCGGTCGCCTACGTCCGGCGGCACTACGATCCGCACGCGGTGGAGATGCCGTGGCAGAAACGCTATGTGGTAAACCTCTTGACCCGGCGCTGACCTCTCGCGTTGGCTGCCAATCGTGACTATCGAGCGCACAAACCCTTCCGAACTGCATGCCACTCCCGGCTATCACCACGTCACCACCGTGCACGCGAACACGCTCGTCTACCTGGCCGGGCAGTGCCCGCTGACACCGTCCGGCGAGCTCGTCGAAGGCGGCCTGGAAGCGCAGACCGCCCAGGTCATCGCGAATATCCTCACCGCGCTGAAGTCCGCCAACGCCACCCCCGAGGACGTCGTCCGCACGGTGATCTACGTGGCCAGCTCGGACCAGAAGGAGCTCGGCGCGGTGTGGGCCCAACTGAACGCGTCGCCGCTCGCTCCCGCCTTCACCACCGCGAGCACGCTGCTCGGCGTCGCCCAGCTCGGCTTCACCGGCCAGCGCGTCGAGATCGACGTGACTGCCGCCCTGTGAAGACGCCTGCCGAGGTCGTGGACTACGACCCGCGCTGGCCGCTCTGGTTCGCGGAGATCCACGCCGTGCTCGCGCCGCACCTGGACGGGATCCCGCATGTCGTCGAGCACGTCGGCAGCACCGCCGTACCGGGCTTGGCGGCGAAGGCGATCATCGACGTCGACATCGTGGTGCCGGCACCTTCGATGGTTCCGGCGGTGATCTCCCGGCTCGAGGCGGCCGGCTACCGCCACACCGGCGATCAGGGCGTGCCCGGGCGGGAGGCGTTCGCGCTGCCGCCGGATGCGGCGGACTACCACCACCTGTACGTCGTGGTGGAAGGCAACAAAGCGCACCAGGACCATGTGCTGTTGCGCGACCACCTCCGGGCCCACCCTGCCGACCGCGACCGGTACGCCGCCCACAAGCGGGAGCTGGCGCACCTGCTGACCAGCGACCGATCGGCGTACGTCGACGGCAAGAGCGCGCTGGTCGCGGAGCTGCTGGCTAAAGCCGGTGGTTCGCCTGCAGGCGGCGAGCCGGGTCGTACCGGCGCCTGAGTGTGACCAGCCGCTCGTAGTCGTCGTACGCGTCGGCGATCTCTGCGTCGGTGAGTTGCGCGAAGGTGAAGTTGAGCGCGCGGCCGATCGCCGACTCGCGCCAAGGGTCCAGGACCTTCGGGTCGGTGTCACCACCTGGCGTGAGGACGGTCAGCGAGTACGCCGCCTCGCGACGGCCGACGGCGTTCGGGATCTCGGGGTGCCGGGCGAGCGCGCCGCCGAGATGACGGATGGCGACGACGTGCCTTCGCGCCTTGGCCAGGTCGGGCAGGGTTTTGAGGTCGTTCAGCAGGACGTTGCCTGAGGTGTAGCTGCCGGGATTCTCCGGCTCCGCGAAGACGCGGCCTGATTCCTGATAGGGCAGATCGTCCACAGTGTCTTGAAGCGCTTCACCGATCGCGCGGAGCGGCTTGACCAGCTCCTCGCCACGGTCGCCGAGGATCGCGAGCTGGACCTGGCCGACGTGTTGGCCACGCAGCGGTGCCGGCACTTGCGGGATGTCCGGCATCGGGACGAGCGCGATCGCCGACGTCACCTCCTCCGGCACGTCCCGCGTCCAGTCGCGCCAGATCTCCGGCAGCCTCGGGTGCACGGCGAGATCGAAGTACAGGCTGCCGCCGTAGAGCGTCGACACCTCGAAGAGCTCGATCTCCATCCGCGTGACCACGCCGAAGTTGCCGCCTCCGCCGCGTAGCGCCCAGAAGAGATCCGGGTCCTCCTCGGCGTTGCGCCGTACCCCGTCCGGCGTCACCACTTCGATCCGCCGGACGTGATCCGCGGCGTACCCGAACCGCCGCGCCATCAGGCCGAGTCCACCGCCGAGCGTGTACGCGATCGCGCCGACACCCGGCGCACTGCCGGACAGCGGCGCGAGACCGTACGGCGCTGTCGCGTCGATGACCTCTCGCCAGGTCGCGCCGGCCTCGACCCACGCGGTCCTGGTCTCGGCGTCGACGGTCACGCCGTTGAACGCTCGCGTCGCGATCAGCACGCCGCCGTCGAGCGGCCGGATCAGACCGTGCCCGGACGCCTGAACCGCGATCGGCAGGTCCTGGTCGATCGCGTACCGCACCGCCTCCTCGACCTCAGCCGCGCTCGTCACCGCGAAGATCACGGCGGGCCGGTGCTGAGCACGGCGCTGGAACCCGAGCCGCGCCTCGTTGTATCCCTTGCTCGTCGTCGTCAACATCATGAAGCTCACGCTAGATGGGCTTGCGGACACATCTTGTCCGCAAGCGATGATGGGTCGGTGAGTGCACGGAAGGACATGCCCGGCCGGCTGTTGCGACTGCTCTCCCTGCTGCAGAGCCGACGCGAATGGTCCGGACACGAGCTCGCGGACCGCCTCGGGGTCACCGAACGCACAGTCCGCCGTGATGTCGAACGGCTCCGCGCCCTCGACTACCCGGTGACCGGGACCACCGGCACCACGGGCGGGTACCGGCTCGGCCCGGGGACCCGGCTGCCACCGCTGCTGCTGGACGACGACGAAGCGGTCGCGGTGGCGGTCGGCCTGGTCGGTGCGCCCGGCGGCGGCGTCAGCGGGCTGGCCGACAGTTCGATGAGCGCGCTGGCCAAGCTGGAGCAGGTGCTGCCCGCTCGTCTGCGTCCCCAACTCGCGGCGGTCGGCTCGGCCGCGGAGGCGATCCCGCGCCCCGGCGTACCGCAGGTCGACCCGAGTGTTCTCGCCGTCCTCGCGCGATGCTGCCGCAACCACGAGATCGTTGCCTTCGACTACCATGGCCGGCAGCGCGGTACGACGCGCCGCCGGGTTGAACCGCATCAATTGCTGACGCTGGCGGGGCGCTGGTACCTGATCGCCTTCGATCCCGAGCGCGACGACTGGCGGATCTTCCGGGTCGATCGGATCAGCTCAGCCGGCCCGGCGTTGCACCGCTTCACCCCGCGGGTCCTGGACGGACCGTCGTACCTGTTGGAGTCGTTCGTGTCCGCGCAGTACGAGCACTCGCTCGAGCTCACGGTCGAGGCGTCGGCCGATGCGGTCACCTCGACCTTCGAGGGCCTTGTCCGCGGGGTCGTCGAGCCGCTCGGTCCGTCGTCGTGCACGGTGCGCTTCAGCGCGGACTCCCCCGCGCTGTTGCTGACTCAGGTCGCCGCGGTCGCCGCGCTCGGGCCGTTCACGGTCGATCGGGCGTCCCCTGAGACGGCGGCGCTGGTTCGCGATGCCGGCCAGCGGCTCGCCGAGGCCTTCGCGCCAGTGCCCGGAGGGCACTAGCCAATGATCAGGCCGATGCCCAGGGTGAGCACGCCGACGGCAAGTGCGGCCGCGCCGAGCCACAGGACGAAGAGGAAGTGGTTGGGTTCGGTGCGGTTCTTCCCGGCCGACGCCGCGAAGAATCCGCCGGACATCAGGATCGCCGCGGCCGGCAGCGCCAGCCGCGCGACCCACAGCCAGAACCCGGTCGACCCGGTCTGGTCGACGTACAGCAGGCCGACCAGACTCAGGATGACGAGCACCCCGGCGTGCGCGTGACCGGCCCGCGCGAACGACTTCTGGAAGCCGGTCATCGGCACCTGACCGCGGACGATCTTGGTCATGAAGTAGCCGCCGAACTCGATCGTCACCACGGTCAGCAGGATGACGCCCGCCAGGATGCGGGACGCGTCGGTCATACGAGAACCTCGTCTTTCATCTGAACGGGCGCGGTCGCGCCGGCGGTGCGCGCCACCCAGAGGGCGACGGCGAGGTACAGGATCTGCTCAGGGATGCGCTGCCACAGCGGCGTCGCCTCGCCACCCGCGAACGGGACGTCGGACACCGCGGCGTAGATGTTCGCGGGCAGCAGGCCGACGAACAACGCAGCCAGTGCGTAGCCGGCCGGCTTCCGCGTGCCGGCCATCACCAGGCCGGCCGCGCCGAGCAGTTCGAGAACGCCGGTCAGATAGACGAACGCACCGGCGTACGGCAAGAACGGCGGGACCATCCGGACCAGGTCGGCGTGGTTCGGCATCATCGTCACGCTCGCCGGGACGAAGTGGGCGCTCGCGGTGAACAGCAGCATCACCGCCATCGCGTGCGCGGCGGCGGCCGGCCAGGTGCTGAACCTGCGGACGCCGAGCGCACCCAGGCCCCGAAAGCCGAGAGTACCGAGGATCAGTACGAGCGGTATCACGCGACTCGCCTCCTTATGGATAGTTCGAGTATCCGTTTATGGATACTGATACTATCCATCAAGGATCAGAGAAAGGCAAGCGATGCGAATCGGGGAACTGAGCAAGGCCACCGGGGTCCCGGTGCCGACGATCAAGTACTACCTGCGCGAAGGCCTGCTCCCCGCGGGCGAACTCAGCAGCCCGAATCAGGCGTCGTACGGCGATGCGCACGTCCGGCGACTCCGCCTCATCCGCGCACTGATCGAGCTGGCCAACGTCCCGGTCGCCACCGTGAAGGAGATCCTCGAGTCCCTCGACACGAACTCCGAACCGTTGCACGACCAGATCGGGCGCGCCCATCGCGCCCTCACCCCCACGCGCCGGCTGAACTCCACCGAGGACGCCCGCGCCGCCGCGACGACCCAGGTGCAGGAGCTGATCGCCGCCCGCGGCTGGACGGTCGAACCTGATGCGCCGGCACTGGTCACCCTGATCGACACCCTCGCCGCCCTCCGCACCCTCGGGCAGGACGGCCCGGTCTCCCGCCTCGACGACTACGCGGACGCGATCGAACAGGTCGCGCGACTCGAGATCGAGGGTGTCACCGAGAACCCGACCCGCGAACAACTCGCCGAGTCGGTCGTGATCGGCACCATCCTCGGCGAAACGCTCATCTCAGCACTGCGACTGCTCGCCCAGGAGTCCATCTCCGCCGACCTCTGGAAGGGCCGCTAACACTCACCTAGCGTCCCGGAGAGCAGCTTGTTCAGCACTCTGCGGAGGGCGCGCTGGTCGGTCTCGCTGAGCGGATCGAAAACCAGCTGACGGACCCGTTCGACATGGCCGGGCGCGGCTTTCACCAGCTCTTCGTAGCCCGCCTCGGTCAGGATCGCATTGGTGAAGCGGCCGTCCTCGGGGTCGGGCTCGCGTCGCACCAGACCGCGCTTCTCCAGACGCCGCATCAGGTGGGACAGCCGCGACAGCTCCGAGTTGGCCAGCACCGCCAGTTGGCTCAGCCGCATCGCATGGTCGGGCTGATCGGACAGGCCGGCGAGGACGTAGTACTCCAGGAAGCTCAGGTTGGAATCGCGCTGCAACTGCCGGCCGAGCTCGCCCGTGAGCAGCGACATCACCAACTGCAGCGTCTTCCAGGTCTCCAGCTCGTCCGGCGTCAGCCAGCGAGGCTCCGTCCGCACTTCGCTCCCCATGGGTGCAGCATAGCCAGCCGGGCAATGACTTGAATGTTCATGTCACACCGCCTACTGTGGTCGATGACATGAACATTCAAGTCAATACTTCTGGAGGAGTCGCCATGCGCGACCTGAAGATCGCGGTCATCCTCGGCAGCACCCGGCCCGGGCGGAACGGCAAGGCCGTCGCCGACTGGGTTCTGGCGCAGGCCGAGCGCCGCACCGGCACGTCGTACGAGCTGATCGATCTGCTCGACTACCCGCTGCCCCACCTCGACGAGGCAATGCCGCCGGCGGCTGGGCAGTACGCCAACGCGCACACGAAGGCGTGGGCCGAGAAGATCGCGGCGTACGACGGCTTCGTCTTCGTGACGCCGGAGTACAACCACTCCACGTCCGGTGTGCTGAAGAACGCGATCGACTACCTGTACACCGAGTGGAACAACAAGGCCGCGGCCTTCGTCTCGTACGGCTCGCTCGGCGGCGCGCGGGCGATCGAGCACCTGCGTGTCATCGCCGCCGAGCTTCAGCTGGCCGGCGCCCGGCAGCAGCTGTCGTTCTCGCTCTTCACCGACTTCGAGAACTTCTCCGACTTCCGCCCGGGCCCGCAGTATGCCGAGCAGGCGCAGGTCATGTTCGACCAACTCGAGTCGTGGGCAGCCGCCCTCAAGCAGGTCCGCGTCAGTCAGCCGGTCGCCGCGTGAACGCCGCCGTCTGGGTCGCCTCCGGCGTACTCGCCGCGATGTTTCTGCTGTCCGGCGTGACGAAAGTACCCGCCACGAAGGCGTCGCTGGCCTCGAATCCCCGAATGGGCTGGGCCGAACCGTTCCCGATCGAACTGATCAAGGTCATCGGCCTGGCAGAAATCGCCGGCGCGATCGGCCTGATCCTGCCTCGCCTGCTCGACACCGCCACCTGGCTCGCCCCCACCGCCGCGTTCGGCCTCGCCGCCGTCATGACCGGCGCCATCCTCACCCACCTACGCCGCGCCGAATACAGCAACGTCGCAGTAAACGCCGTACTCCTGGCCCTGTCCCTCTTCGTAGCCTTCCAACGCCTCTGACCACTCAGCCGTCGTGGGCCATGTCCACGAACCGCGAGTAATGCCCCTGGAAGGCGACCACGACATCCGCCGTCGGCCCGTTCCGGTGCTTGGCCACAATGAAGTCGGCCTCGCCGGGGCGGGTCGACTCGCGTTCGTACGCATCCTCGCGGTGCAACAGAATGACAACGTCGGCATCCTGTTCCAGGGAACCGGATTCGCGCAGGTCGGAGGCCATGGGGCGCTTGTCGGAGCGTTGTTCGGAGCCTCGGTTGAGCTGGCAGATGGCGACGACCGGGAGCTCGAGTTCCTTGGCGAGGAGTTTGATCGAGCGGGAGAACTCGGAGACCTCAAGCTGGCGGGACTCGACCTTCTTGCCCGAGGTCATCAGCTGCAGGTAGTCGATGATGATCAGCTTGAGGTCGTGGCGCTGCTTCAGGCGGCGGGCCTTGGCGCGGATCTCCATCATCGTCAGGTTCGGCGAGTCGTCGATGAACAGTGGGGCCTCGGAGACCTCGCCCATCTTGCGGGCCAGCCGGGCCCAGTCCTCGTCGGTCATCTTGCCGTTGCGCATGTGGTGCAGCGGCACCTTCGCCTCGGCGGAGAGCAGTCGCATGGTGATCTCGTTGCGGCTCATCTCCAGCGAGAAGATGCACGAGGTCAGGCCGTGCTTGATCGAGGCGGAGCGGGCGAAGTCCAGGCCGAGGGTCGAGTTGTGGGTCGGGATCATCGTCTTGCCGGCCAGGTACAGATGGTCGGCGTTGTCGACCTCGACGCAGCGCACCGGGACGCTGTCGACCGGCTCGACCCACTCGATTCGGCGGTCGCCCTCGCCGTGCAGCGCGGCCGGGAACCCGTGCCCGGTGATCTGCCGGGGCGCCGACCCGGGGACCGGCGGTGTCAGCCCGGGACTCGCCGACATCGCCGTGTACAGGTCGGCGGTCGTGCAGACCACCGGGCGGCCGCCGTCCTCGACCCGCCACTGGTGCTCGGCGTCGGCGACGATCGCGCTGCCGTCGGAGAACGACAGCCGGAAACACGGCCGGTCCACCATCACCTCGGTCGCCGCGACCACGGTGGTCGGCAGCCCGTCGGCATCCAGCAGCTGGTCGCCGACCCGGACCTCGCCCATCGTCGTCCAGCCGGCGGGGGTCGGCAGCGGGGTGTCGAGCGCGAGCGCCTTCCCCATCGCGGGACGGGCGGCGACGATGATCATCTGTCCGGGGTGCAGCCCGTTGGTCAGCTCGTCCAGGTCGGTGAACCCGGTCGGCACGCCGACCATCGCGTCACCACGGGAGTCGATCGCCTCGATCTCGTCGAGGGTGCCCTCCATGATGTCCTTCAGCGGGGCGTAGTCCTCGGCGGTGCGCTTCTCGGTGACCGAGTAGATCTCCGCCTGCGCCTCGTCGACGACATCGTCGACCTCGCCCTCACCCGAGTACCCCAGCTGGACGATCTTGGTGCCGGCCTCGACCAGCCGGCGCAGGATCGCCTTCTCCCGGACGATGTGCGCGTAGTACGACGCGTTCGCCGCGAGCGGGACCGAGGCGACCAGGGTGTGCACGTACGGCGCGCCGCCGATCTTCGTCATCTCGCCGCGCCGGGTGAGCTCGGCCGCGACCGTGATCGCGTCGGCCGGCTCGCCGCGGGCGTACAGATCGGTGATCGCGTCGAAGACCAGCTCGTGGGCCGGGCGGTAGAAGTCGGTGCTGCGCAGGGTCTCGATCACGTCGGCGATCGCGTCCTTGCTCAGCATCATCGCGCCGAGCACACACTGCTCGGCCGCCAGATCCTGGGGTGGGGTGCGGTCGAAGCCCATCTCCGGCCGACGCTCCTCGTGACCGCCGTCCTGACCCCCGCGGAACTCCGCCACGCTCACTTCGTCCGACCTCCTCGTCCGCCAACGCCCCGATCGCCGCCGACCAGGGTTCGAACACCTGATCGAACCTTATGAGCGCCCACCGACAATTTCCGGCAGCCGCCCACCCGAGCCCGGCACTGCTCCCGGCACCAGCCTCGCGACCGTACGCCGGTCGCGTCACCGCTGGCCACTCCGTCGTCCACACCCCCTGTGGACGAAGCGTGGATAACCCGGCCACGGGCTGTGCACAGGTTGGGAACAACCCTGTGGATATCTGTGGGCAAGAACTCACAACCAGGCTCTGACCTGCGGTTTCACCAGTTCACAACTGTGGAGAAGAAAAAGTTCGCGACGAATTTCCACAGCCCGCTCCGCAGCTGGTCAAGCGTGCTGCTCCACAGCTGGGTAACCTCGCTGCGGTGGGCCGTCGACGATGGGTGGGGAACCAGGACCGGGAGATCCTCCGACTGGCGGTTCCGGCGTTCTTCGCGCTCGTCTCGGAGCCGCTGATGCTGCTCGCGGACTCCGCGATCGTCGGCCACCTCGGTACTCCACAACTCGCCGCACTCGGAGTCGCGGGCACCATTCTGCAGACGCTCGTCGGCATCTGCGTCTTCCTTGCCTACGGCACCACCTCGGCGGTCGCGCGCCGGATCGGGGCCGGCGACCACAAGGGTGCCCTTGCCCAGGGCATCGACGGCCTCTGGCTGGCATTGCTGCTCGGCGTCGTGCTCGCGCTCCTCGGTCTGGTGTTTGCGCCGCAGGCGATCGCGGCGTTCGATCCGTCGCCGGACGTCGCCGGCCACGCGGTGACGTACCTGCGGATCTCCTGCTTCGGCATCCCGTCGATGCTGCTCCTGCTCGCCGCCACCGGCGTCCTGCGCGGTCTGCAGGACACGAAGACGCCGATGATCGTCGCGATCACCGCCAACCTGGCCAACATTGCCCTGAACGTCCTGCTGGTGTACGGCCTCGCGCTCGACATCGCCGGCTCGGCCCTCGGTACGGCGCTCGCGCAGACCGGCGCCGGGGTGGCGCTGGTGGTCGTGGTGGTCCGCGGTGCCCGCCGGGACGGCGCCAAACTCCGGCCGGACCGCCCCGGGATCCTGGCGTCCGCGCAGATGGGCGTACCGCTGGTCATCCGTACGCTGACGCTCCGCGCGGCGATCATCCTGCTCGCGTTCGTCGCCACCGCGCTCGGTACGACGTCGGTCGCGGCCCATCAGGTCGCATTCACGCTGTGGTCGTTCCTCGCGCTCGCGCTGGACGCGATCGCGATCGCCGCGCAGGCGCTCACCGGTCGCGCGCTCGGCGCCGGCGACGTGGCGGGCACCCGCGCGATCACCCGCCGGATGATGTGGTGGGGTCTGTTCTCCGGCGCGATCGGCGGTCTGGCGTTGTGGGGGCTGCGCGACGTCTACGTCCCGTGGTTCACCGGCGACCCCGAGGTACGCCGTACGCTCGCCGCGATCCTGATCGTGTCCGCACTGTGGCAGCCGATCAACGGTGTGGTGTTCGTGCTGGACGGTGTCCTGATCGGCGCCGGAGACGGACCGTACCTCGCTCTGGCCGGCATCGTCGCGCTCGTGCTGTACGTGCCGCTGGCGCTCGCGGTGCTGTGGTTCGGCGGCGGAATCGTCGCGTTGTGGTGGGCCTTCGGCGGGTACATGTTGCTGCGATTCCTGACGCTGATCACGCGCGAACGGCGCGACGGCTGGCTGGTCACCGGCGCCACCCGCTGACCCCGCGGTGCGGCATCGTGGACGCCGAGGAAAGGAGCGGCATGCCCGACACCGACGACGACCAGTCCGTCGAGCTCGTCCCCGATCAGCGGGAACAGGGCGACGACGACACCGAGGCCGCGCGTGAGCGCCGGGCCGCCCAGGCGCGGGCCGAGGCGGGGAAGCATCCGCTCCACGACCTGGCCGCCGAGGACGCCGAGCGCCGCGACGAGGAGGACCTCGCGGTGCGCCGCGAGGAGGACGACGCAGTCCGCGCCGAACGTCTCGAAGAGCGTGCGGCCGCGGACCAGCGGCAGCTCGAGGAGCAGCGCAACCGCGATGAACTCCTGGACGAGGAGGCCGCGCGCGCGTTCCAGCTCGCGTACTCCGACGAGGCCGCCCGGGACAGGTACCGCGGGTACGCCGCGAACGACGTACAGCGAGGTCTGGACGACCGCGCCCACGGCCGGCACCTGCTGGACGAGGCCGCGGTCGACCGTGACGAGCCCGGTGCCGCGGAGCTCACGGCTGAGGGCCGCCGCTACCAGAACGCGGCGACCATCGAGGAACGCAAGACGCAGGCCGACGACGGTCGCGCCGACGCGTACGACGCCTCAGCGCGCGAGCACCGTCGCGAGGCACAGCCGAGCGCGAGCGAAGCTGTCCGCAGGCCACCCGAGGAAGCGCCCGAGGCACAGCTACCTCAGGCTCGCCGCCATCTGCGCAGCCGGGTCCGCACCAAGCAGGGCAAGATTCGCAAGCCGAACCGCTCCAGCGAACCCGACCTGGACCTCTAGGGTGTGTCAGTTCGACAGGACGTGTCGGCCGACTGGGTAGTGCACCTGAGCCTGAACCCGGCGACGCGTACACCGTCTCAGGGATGCACTACCTGTCGAGATTGCACACAGATCCTCAACCCTCGCGGGCAGCGGCTCCCCACTTCCACACGGCTAGATTCCGCGGATGTTGGGCTGACGCTGGTCGAAGAAGAGGCCGGCGGGCGGCTCCTGGACCGGGAGCGGCGGGATCGGGTAGTCGGTGTGCGTGTTGTTCCGGCAGGCCGCGAACGGGCCGTCCGGGTCCAGCAGCGCCATCATGTGCGGGTCCGCGTGGTCACGCCACCACACCGACATCCCCGTGGCCGGGTCCAGCCGCAGGTGCTCCCAGGCCCGCCAGATCGAGTCCAGCCGACTGAGCGCCTCGGCATGCCGGTACCACTCGGGGCACCAGATGAACTGCTGTCCGAGCCGGCGCGTGTACAGGTAGATCAGCCGGTCTTCGACGAACGCCGCGACATGCGGGTAGAAGAGCTCCTGTTCACCATCCACCGCGGTTGTCCCCTTCGTTCTGTTCCCAGACCGGGCGGTCGGGGCCACGCTGCGCCACCGGCGCTTGCTGCGAGGCCACCCACGGGTTGTTGCTCACCGGGACGTTCGCGGCCGCCCCCGGATCGTACTTCGCCAGCGACGCCTTCACCTTGGCGGCGTCCGGCCGGGTGAACCACGGCACGGTCTTCACCAGGGTCGCGGGAATACCGGACGGGAACACGACCGCGCGGCCGGGCGGCATCGAGGCGAGGTCGGAGACCTCCATGATGTTGTGCCGCTGGACCTGCTGGCTGGTGCCGCGCTTGCCCTCGTTGTACGACACCGAGTTCGAGCTGATGTCGTAGTCGCCGATCATCTTGCTCAGGTTCTCCAGGAAGCTCGCGTCGGCGGCGCCACCGCCGTACACCCGGATGTTGGCCGAGCCCCAGAGCTTCTGCATGCCGTGGTCGCCCCAGCACTCCTGGCCCTGCGCCCACGACTGCAGGATCGTCATCAGCACGATGCCGCGGGAACCGAAGTGCGAGTACAGGTCGGGGAGGTTCTTCCACCGGCAGACGTTCGCGGCCTCGTCCAGTACGCCGACCAACGGGCTCGGCATCCGGCCCATCGGGCAGCCGCGCGCGTACTGCTCCGCGGCCTCGACGACCGCGACGGTCAGCGCGGTGACCAGCGGACCCGCCGTACCGGCGCCTTCCTTGGAGAGGCTGTACAGCGTGCCGCCGTTGCGGACGAACTCGTGCGGGTTGAACTGCGGGCGGTTGTCGTTCGGGCCGGTCGGAACCACCCAGCGGGTGACCTTGCGGTTGACCAGGAACTGCGCGCTCTGCTGCGCCGTACCGTAGACACCCGCGCGCTGCTTGTCCGGCGCGTTGATGACACCGGACAGCGCGTCCGCGGACAGCTGCAGACCCGGGGTGTTGCGGAGGATCCGCTCCGGCTCGTCGTTGCGCTGGTCGGCGAGCCAGCTGTACACCTGCGTGATCGGCCGCTTGGCGACCGCGGCCGCGAGCAGCAGACCGGCCAGCAGGTCGGTACCGGCGGCGTCGAAGAACGCGTCGGTCTGAGCGCCCTGCTGACGCTGCGAGGCCACGAAGTGCTCCGCGAGCTCCCGCGCCTTGGTCTCGTCGGTGATGTAGGTCAGCGGGTTCCACCACCAGTTCGGCGGCTCCTCGCAGACCTCCTGCGGGTCGAACACCCACAGCGGGCCCTTCTCCGAGCGCGGCCCGCGGGTGGCGTCGACGATGTCGCGCTTGTTCGAGGTGGCGACCACGCAGCCCGGCGCGTCCAGGATCGCCGGCACCGCCCGCGACGTGGTCTTACCGGTCCGGGGACCCCAGATGTCGACGTGCATGTCTTCCCAGTTGCCGAACACCTCCAGGTTGTCCCGGACGGTCCGGCCGATCAGGATGCCCGGACCGGCGTGGCTCGCGCCGAGCTGGTTCGCCTTCTCCTGGGCGCCTTCGCGGGTCAGCTTGTAGATCTCCGAGCGCTTCGACATCAGGTACGCCTGCTTGTCGACCCGGCCGACCGACCGCTGCCGGTTGCGGAAGAACATCCAGCCGCCGGTGACCAGGCCGAGCAGCACCACGATCTCGGCGACCATGATGCCGGTGGCCGCGCCGGACCACGCCAGGTCGCCCTGCATCAGCTTGACGATCGCGTCGAACGGGTTGCCGACCGGGCGCGATCCGTTGATCGACGCCGCGACCTTCAGCGCACCCCACAGCGAGAACACGACCAGCGCGACCACACCGACGGTGACGAAGATGAAGATCGACTCGGGCGACAGGTGACCCGGTCCGGTGCTCTTCCTGCCTTGGGCCATTACTCGTCAACTCCGGTCGGGGCCACCACGCGGGTGTTCGGGTCGGGCGGGGGCAGCAGCATCGGGTCGTCGAGGCTGTACTCGCCGACGATCTCCTCGGTGCCGTCCGGCGCGATCTCGACCTTCTGCGGCTTCCCGTCGGTACCGGTCGTCCACAGCTTGTTGGTGTCGTTGATCTCGCGCTCGACGGACGTCAGCCCGACGTGCACGGGGATTCCGGGGCGGCCACCGACCTTGATCAGGAAGTTGCCGCGGCCGGGCGGGGCGGCCTCCTTGCCGGTGGCCGGGTCCCACGCGGGCGGGTCCTGCCAGCCGACGAGCATGTTCTGCTCCTCCATCGACATCGACACGACCTCGGTGAGGTTGTCCATCTCGGCGCGCGGCAGACCGCCGCAGATGACCATGCCGGACCGCTCGACGAAGCCCTTCGCCTTCATCCGGTCCTCCGGGTTCGGCAGAGCGAGCAGGTCGGACATGGTGTGCGAGATCATCGCCATCCCGACACCGCGCTGCCGGTTCAGACGGGTCAGGGCGTCGACCCGGTCGACCAGGCCGCTGCCGGCCCGCAGCACCCGCCACAGCTCGTCGAGGATGACGAAGTAGTGCCGCCGCGGCTCCAGGCCGGCGTCGGCCAGCGCTTGCGAGACGGCCACCGCGCCGAACCCGTACGACCAGCAGGCCAGCAGTACGGCGGCCTGCAGGCTGGTCTCGGAGTCGTCGACGTTCGACACGTCGAACACCACCGGGCGGTCCATCTGCATCGGGTTGTCGGTCGGCGCGGAGAAGATCTCACCCAGCCGGCCGCCGCCGACCAGACCGATCAGCGAGGCCTCCAGGCCTTCGGTGATCTGCCGGTACCGGTCCAGGCTGCCGCGGTCCAGGGCGACGTTGCGGACCCGGTCCGGGGCGTCCTGAATGACCTGCAGCAGGTCGCGCAGCACCGGCGTGCCCTGGAAGCGCTCGTCGAGCACCTTGAGCGCCTCGTCGAGGATGGTTTCCTCGCGGTCGTTCGGGTTCTGGTTGCGCATGATCGCGATCAGCGCGGAGACCATCGTCTGCCGGCGGCCGTGCGCGTCGGCCTGGATCGCCTCACGCGCCTTGCCGGTGAGCCGGAGCGCCGCCTCGCGGGACTCGCCCGGGTCGAGCACGTTCAGGTGCCCGCGACCGCGGCCGAGCTGGATCACCTGGCCGCCGAGCGCCTCGATCAGGTCCTTGTAGTCCGGCTTCAGGTCGCCGAGCACCAGCGGCTGGACGCCGTACCCGGCCAGGCCGAGCGCCATCCGCCGCGTGATCGTCGACTTGCCCAGACCGGGCTTGCCGAGCACGAACATCGACGGGTTCGAGATCAGCTTGGCCCGCATGAACCAGCTGATCGGGTCGCAGCACATGGTCGCGCCGGAGAGGATGTTCCGGCCGATCGGTACGCCGACCATCGGGCTGCCGGTACCGGCCGCGAACGGCCACATACCGCAGACCTGCACGGTCGTACCGCGCCACTCCTGCGGTGCCTGGAGATACGTCGAGTACCCGCCGCCGGGACCGGGCCAGCCGCGCGGCATCGGCCGCCGTCCGCGGCGACTCGGGTCGACCGGCTTCTTCTGCTTCTTGCTCACTGTGACTCCCCAGCTGCCACTGTGTTCCGGCCAATCATAGGGATTCCCGCAGGCCGGCCGGTACCGCCAGGTGGCTCGAGACGACCACGCCGAGCGGCAGGCCGGCAACGAACGCCGAGTCCTGCGAGCCGTACGCCGGACGCAGCAGGACGCGGGCGGTGGCGCCGAGGTTGTCGATCGCGGCGATCATGTCCGGGATCTGCTCGGAGCTCATCACGGTGCCGGTGACGACCATGCCGAAATTGACCAGACCGGCACCGCGCGCCTCCTCCTGCGCCGACCGCTCGGCGGCGCGGGCCTCGGCCAGGTTCCGGGCGGACGGCCGGGCCGACGCGGTCGCGCGGAACGACGCGTTGCGCTTGTCGGCCTCCACCATGCGCGCCGCCGTACCGGCGTCCAGCGGGCGGTAGAGCAGCGTGACGCGCTTGCGGTCGATGTCGGCGTGCGGCGCGACCAGCTGCGACAGCACGGACGAGAACACCTCGCCGCGCGGTGCCTGCGACATCTGCCAGGTCACCGACCAGGCCGAGTCGTGGCGGTACTTGTCCCAGAACGCCTGCGTCGCGGCCGGGCCGACGTCGGTCCACTCCAGCTCCGGCGGCATGCCCTGCGCGCGGGCCTCGTCGATCAGCGCCGCGGACGCCGGGTCGTACGCGATCCGGACCGCCTCGCACAGCTCCTGCGCGCTGACCGGGCGGGCCGCGCCGGCGCCGGTCGCGTTCAGGCTCTGGGTGAGGGCGGGCAGCCGGGCCGCGAGCTCACGGCCCATGTCGTCTTCCTTGCGCCGCTTGCCGCTGCGGTCGGTGCCCTTGAAGGTCAGCGCGACCCGGGCCGACACCAGCGCCGAGCCCTCCGGGTACGTCTGCACGACCTCGGTCAGCATCGCGCGGGCGATCGGCGGGGTCCCGTCCATCATGTTGTTGGAGACCTCACGACGCAGCCGGATGCCGGTGTCCGGCGCGCTCTCCACGGTCACCGACGCGGCCACGATGCCCGGCTCGTGGCCGAGCGAGGCCAGCCACTGACCCCAGTGCGCGACCCAAATGTCCACCTGCTCCTCGTCGACGAGCGAGGCGCCGTCGGGTTCGGCGTTGATCACGACGGTGAAGTGCCGGGTGCTCGGGTAGTACAGCAGCGCGAACGGGCGCCCGTACGAGTCCTGGTACTCGCTCAGCTGCGAGGCGGCGGCGAGACCGGGAAGCTGGAACTTGCCCCAGGCGGTCCGGCCGAGCGGGCCGGAGCGGTAAAGGTTGTGTTTGGCCATCTTTGCTCGTTGCCATCCAATGTGGGTCGAAAGCCGTTGCAGCGTGGAATACCCGTGCTTGTCCTTCGTGATCAGCAGCCCGAGGGCAGCGCCCACGATCAGCAAGCACACGAGGGCGGCCTGCAGGCCGCCCACCATCGTTGCGATGACGACCAGCAGCAAGCCGCCCATCATCAAGGCGGTACCGAGCATGCCCAGGCCGGCGATGCCCGCGGAGGCGGGCTTTCGCCAGTTGCCGTAGGTGCGAGGTGCGCGTCGTACGTTCTCAGCCGCTGCCACTTGGTCCGTCCGGTGGTGGTTGGTTGCCTCTGTTGTCGTTCTGGCGGTCGCGCTGGTCGCGGTAGTCCCGGGCCCGGTCCCGCTCGCGGCTCAGGTCGCCGCCACCGCCGCTGCCGCTGGGTCCACCGCCGTCGCCGCCCTGCGATCCGGGTGAGCTCTGGGAGCCCTGGTCCATCTCGTCGTTGCCGATGGTTTCACTCGCGGCGGTCTGGCCGGCCGCCTTGGTGGCCGCGACGCCGGCCGCGACGATCGCGACCGGGGCAGCCACGGCCGCGGCCGCACCCGCTCCGGCCGCCGCACCGCCGGCCGCCGCACCGCCGCCACCGGCCGCAGCACCACCGCCTGCCGCGCCACCGCCCGCTCCGCCGGCAGCAGCTCCTCCTCCGCCGCCCGTGGTCGCCGCACCGGAGGCTCCACCGCCCCCGCCGCCGGCTCCGGACGCGCCACCGCCACCGCCGCTACTGGGCGCCTGCTGGGAGGCCCGGCCGACGTTCTGCGCACCGGTCGGGCCGTCACCACCGCTGTCGGCGCCCTGGGTCCCCTTGTTGGCGAGGTCACCGAGCTTGTCCACGCCGGCCATCTTCGCCGCCAGCATGCCCGCACCGGCACCGCCCGCCGTCGCCCCGACCATCGGCACGATGAACCGCATCAGTGCCGGCATCGCGAACAACGCGAGCACCAGCATGGTCAGACCGGTGACGACGTTCATCACCAGGTGGCCGATGTTCTCGCCGTTCAGGGCGCCTTCGCCCTCGGTGATGTAGTCGAACGACAGGTCGCCGTTGTTCGACACCAGGCGGATCGCCGTCGCGTAGATGATCGCCGCCACGGGTTTGTACAGGATGAACGCGAGCAGCCAGGACACGATCCGTTTGAACCAGGTCCGGCCCATCTCGGTGTTGGTCGCGGCGGCCGCGATCGGCAGCACACCGATCAGCAGGATCAGCATCGCGCTCCGGACGACCATCAGCACGATCTGGATCAGGCTGGCCAGGACGGTCAGCACGCCGATCGCGATCATGATCCCGATCAGCAGCGGCGAGCCCGCGATGGCGGCGGCGGCACCGAAGCCGAGGACAGCCGTCATCGTCGTACCGAAGTCGCCCGAGTCGGCCGAGTTGATCTCCTGGCAGCCGGTGACCCACGAGGTGCTCGTCGAATCCGAGTCCAGCGCCGTACTGATGATGCAGCTGGAGAACATGTCGCCGACCTCGATCAGCGCCTGCGCGATGGCGATCGAGAACGCCGACGCGATCGCGAGCGTGATCAGCGCGCGGAGCAGGTCGCGGGCGGACTCGCCGCGCTGCGTCCAGGCCATCTGGATGGCGCCGAAGACCAGCGCGACGCCGGCCAGGAAGACCGCGATGAACTCGGTATGACCCCAGATCCACTCGACCGTGCTGTTCGCCGGCTGCCCCTCGTCGTTGCCGATGGCGATGGTGGGGACGTAGACCCAGAAGGTCGCGATCGTGCTCATCAGCGTGCCGACCGCTTCGACGAAGGCGTCGAGGATGGGTTTGAACACGGCCTTGATCAGCCCTTCCACCATGGGATCGAAGATGGCCCCGAGAACGTCCTTCATCAGGTTGATCGCCCAGTCGAGCACACTCAGCGGTCTCATGTCAGGACGTCCTCGGTGAGACGAAGCGGAGCAGGGCGGGCAGCGCGACGACGGCCACGATCATCAAGGTCACGCCCATGATGACCTCGAGGATCTTCGAGGCACCGGAGTCGGTGGAGCCCATCAACCCGAACGCGGTGGCGTAGATGATCGCCGCGACCGGTTTGTAGATGATGAACGAGGCCAGCCAGGCGAGGGCGCGCTTGAACCACGTCATCCCCATCTCGGTGTTGGTCGCCGCGGCCGTGAGCGGGAGCACGCCGACCAGCAGCACGAGCATTCCGTAGCGGACGATCATCAGCGCCAGTTGGATGATGGCCGTGATCACCATCAGGATCCCGACGAAGATCACCAGCAGCCAGCCGAACGGCTCGTTCATCACGTCGAGCAGGTTCCGGGTGTAGGAGTGGTCGTCGCGTTCGAGCGCCGAGTCGATGATCCAGCTGGAGAACCGGTCGGCGGCCTTGATCAGGGTGCCTGCGAAGACGGCCGCGGACCCGGTCACCACGACCAGGGTGACCAGCGACCTGATGATGTCCCGGAGCGGCTCACCGCGGTGCGAGATCGCCATCTGGACGGCGCCGACGATGATCGCCAGCGCCGCGATGAACACCATGATGAAGTTCAGGTGGCCCTGGATCCACAGCGCCGGGGTGTTCTCCGCGATGTTCGGCGTGGGGATGTAGACCCAGAGCAGACCGATCGCCTTCATGACCGCCTCGACCGCCTTGATGACGATGTTGGCGATCGCTTCGAAGATGAACTCGAAGGTGTTGCCGATCGCCCAGCGCAGGACGGTCTCGAGACCCTGCTCGAAGCAGTCGTCCCAGTCCCAGGGCCAGCCAGAACAGCCGAGAACGATCATGCCGAACCACTGAACCTCACGTAGCCGCTGAGACTGGACAGGACATCGGGCTCGGTCGAGCCGTTCAAGCTTCCGTCCGGCTGGAGTTCGACGTACCAGTCGCCCTTGTACCAGCGCATGGTGACCGGAAGGGCGCCGTACGCCTTGCCGTTGAGGTCGGCAACGACCTGGATGATCGCGCGGGTCGCGTTGGGCGGGTAGTCGAGCACCTTGAAGCCGGCGAACTGGATCTCACCCGCGACCGCCGACGGCGTGCTGGACGGTTTCCCGAGCTCGGCGATCGCCGCCTGCCGGCCGGGGCCGGGGTACACCCTGGTCTGCAGCGTCGCGACCGCGGTCTCGGGGTTCTGCAACTGGCCGAGGGCAACCATCGCGGCGAGCACCGCGCCGGTCGGGGAGTGCGCGAAGCAGGACCGGACACCGTTCGGGCTGGTCCGTGCCGGGCCGGACTCGGCCTGGATCGGGATCAGCATCTTGCCCTCGAACTGCCACGAGACCGCGACCGGTGCGGCGAGCCGCGGGATCGCCTGGCTCGCGCTCTTGTTGTGGCAGCCGCCGGTGCCGTTGTTCGGCGGCGGCGGGGCCGTCCGGGTGGCGGTCGGCGCCGAGGTGGGCGGCTCGACGGGCGGTTCGGTCGACTCCTCGTCGGTGGGCTGTGCGGTGGGAACGACCGTGCTCGGCGCCTGGCTCGGGTTGGCCGTCGGCTCGTCCGAGCGGCCGCCCACCATGAACCAGACCACCAAGCAGATCAGCACCGCTCCGATGACGATCGCCGACGCGATGAAGCCACGCTCCTCGAAGAAGTTGGCCTTCGCGCCGTCGGCGTCGTCATCGGAGTCCGGGTCCCTGCTGAACAGTCCCACCTACGATCAGCCTCCGACCGACTGTGCGCGAGCGAGGGTCACTTGAGGGCGTCGACCAGAGCGGTCGCGGCACCGATCACGATGCAGGCCGCGAGGACCCACCCGAGGCGGGCCGCGTGCTCGCCACCCTCACCACGACGCTGACCGATCGCCATCATGCCGCCGGCGATGATGATGCCGAGGGCACAGATCAGGTAGGCGACCCACTTGACCCAGCCCAGAACCTTGTTCAGGCCCTCGGTGACCTCGGTGGGCGGCGCTTCCAGCGGCAGTGCGTTCGGCAGCTCGCTGACCAGATGAACCAACATCATTTCTCGAAAGCCTTTCAGTACGGGGCGGTGTAGTCCGCTGGGTTTGACGCGCGAAGTGCATAGATGGATTCAAGAACTTCGAAAACCTCGTCCGGCGTGTTGTCAGGCGTGGGAGCCTCCCCTCTGCGCCACTCCTCGATCCACGGAATGTCCCAGACCCTCGGAACACCTCCGCCGACGATGTCGGCGAAGTCGTCGAGCACTCGGGGCAACCGTCCGGGAGCGTCCGCGATCAGCACCAGGCCGAGCACCGCGACACCCTGGACGACACCCGAGGCCCACTCGATCGCGGCTCGCTGGGCGGCACGCAGGCCGGACCCGTGGGTCCGGGCGACCAGGATCACCGGGGTCGGCACCGGCGGTGGCGGGATCGGCCACCGATGGTTGGCCGCCCGGGTACCGGGCAGCAGGACCGACATCGTGGTCTCGCCGGCGCCGCCGTGGACGCCCACCCACCACAACGTGTCGGCAGCCGGAATCGCGAACTTGGGCAGGCGCTGGTCCTCCGCAGGCGCCGGCACCCCGTGCTGGGGCGCGGACGGCCCCCGCGGGGTGATGTCCGGCCGAGGAGCGGGCCCCGGTGACGGCTGCTGCGGACCCGGCGACTGCTGTCGTGTCCACGGATTCTGCGTCATGGCCCCTCCTCTCGCTGTGCGTCACTGGCCGTCGCCCACAGTATTCTCTCGCTTTCCGGGTGTTCTTTCGTGACCCATCCACAGGCGAGGATGTTTCTACCCCCTTGTCGGGGTCAGTCGAGCCGGACCGGCCCGGAAGGTTTCGCATGCCCGGACTCCCCGGCATGCCCTCATGCGGGGGACATGCTAGAACGAGGACGCCGGTAGCGGATGAACGAGGGAGACCTGTGGCGGGAATGAGAGGACATCGTGGCTGAGAAGATCCCCTCCTGGCCGAAGGTCACGATCCGGCTGTACGACGACCACAACGCCGAAGTGAAGATCGCCGGCCGCAGTCACCCGCTCAACCACCACGACCCCCGGCAGGCGTCGATCCAGCTCGTCAGCGAGCAGGCCGCGCAGCTGGGACGGCCGGTCAAGGCCACCGCGGTCGAGCCCGACGGCGCCTCCTGGCCGCTGATCATTCACCCCGACGGCCGCGTCGAAGCGATCGAGACCGACCCGCGCAAGGGCAAGAAGCCGATCTGGCCGATCGTGGTCGCGATGGTGGTCGCGGTCGTGCTGATCGCCGGTACGACGTTGTACCTGACCGTGTTCAGCAAGCTCGGTGACGGCAAGCCACAGGTGACCGAATCGCCCAAGCTGCCCGAACTGCCCGCACCGACCGTCAAGGACGACTTCTTCGCGCCCAAGACCCAGCCGGTCGGCTATTCCACCCACGCCGCCTGGACGGTCGACCTGCTCAAGGAGAGCACTCCGGCGATCAAGCCGGACGGCACCGAGGTCGCGATCCTGACCAGGGACCAGAAGGTGGCCGTGTTCGACAGCAACGGCAAGGTGCTCTGGCAGGACAAGGTCCCGAAGGACGCGGAGAACCCGGTCTACACCACGATCGACGGCAAGCTGGTGCTGGCGATCACGACGCCGGACTCCTTCTACTACTGGGAGGGCAACGGCGCGCTGCCGAAGATCCTCGAGCTACCGGACAGCGCGCGGGTGCAGTTCTTCGGCAAGTCGCCGCTGATCATGCTGTCCGGCGACGCCGGCGCGATGGTGATCTCGGGCGGCGAGCTCAAGGCGGTGCCGGAGAAGCCGCGGAGCTCGACGATCCTGCTCGCCGACGGCGACCGGGTGCTGATGTCGCAGTACTACGGTCCGCTGTACTGGGCGCAGCCGGGCAAGGATGTCACCGAGGTGAAGCTGCAGCCGCCGGGTGGCGCGGGCGCCATCATCCAGGTGGTCTCGGCGAGCCCGGACTACGTCCAGGCCCTGTGGACGTCCGCGAAGAACCCGGAGGAGTCGATCCCGGCGCTGCACTCGAGTGCGAGCGGAAAGGTTGTCGCGAGCTGCGGACTGGTCCGCAAGGGCGACACCGACGGCTGGGACTGGGTGCCTGACCCGAACCGCAAGTTCGCGGCCTGGGGCGAGTGCCTCGTCAACCTGACCCTGACCAAGAACAACACCCGGCGGATGGAAGGTTTCCGGCCGTTGTCGGTCAGCGGGGCGATGCTCTACGGCACCAAGGCCAGTAAGCCGATCGCCGTGTCGCCGAACTGGAACACGTACCCGATGGCCGACGGCACCACGCGGCCGTGGGGCGTCGCCGGGAAGCGCGCCGTGGTCGTGTACAACTCGGTGCTCTACGCTCTGGACCCGGCCAAATGAGCGCCGGTCGAACGGGAAGGCTGCGGCGGGCGGCGCGAGTCGCCGGCGCGCTGCTGGCGGTCGGCATCCTGCTGGCCCCCGCACAGGCGGTCGCGGATTCGATCGAGCCCAAGCCGACCGAGTGGCCCAAGGTCGAACAGCCGACCACGTCCGGTCAGTTCCTGGAGCCTCAGCCCGTCGACTGGCCCGGTCCCGAACAACCCTGAGCCCGGTCGCGGTACGGCGGTGCGGTGGTTCCGGGAATGACAACGGCCCGCGTCCCCTCGAGGGGAACACGGGCCGTTGTCGTGGAGCTGGGTGTCAGCCGGCCACAACCTCGAGGCGGACCGTGGCGGCCACCTCCGGGTGCAGCTGAACCGAAACCTGGTGCTTGCCGGTGCTCTTGATCGGCGCCGCGATCGCGATCGCGCGCTTCTCGAGCAACGGGCCGCCGGCGGCCTTGATGGCACCGGCGATGTCGGCCGGGGTGACCGAGCCGAACAGGCGGCCGGTGTCACCGGCCTTGACCTTCAGCGTGACGCCGAGCTGCTCGAGCTGGTTCTTGACCTCGCTCGCGTGCTCCTTGCCCTTGATCGCCCGGGCGTCGCGCGCCCGCTTGATCGTCTGGATCTGCTTCTCCGCGCCACGGGTCCAGCCGATGGCCAGGCCGCGCGGGACCAGGTAGTTACGGCCGTAGCCGTCCTTGACCTCGACGATGTCGCCGGGAGCCCCGAGGCCCTCGACCTCCTGAGACAGGATGAGCTTCATGGTCGGCGCCTCCCTCAGCGAGCCGTGCTCGTGTACGGCAGCAGGGCCACCTCACGAGCGTTCTTGATAGCGGTGGCCACATCGCGCTGGTGCTGCACGCAGTTCCCGGTCACCCGGCGGGCGCGGATCTTGCCGCGGTCCGAGATGAACTTCCGCAGCAGCGCGGTGTCCTTGTAATCGACGTACGTCGCCTTGTCCTTGCAGAAGCCGCAGACCTTCTTCTTCGGCTTCCGAACGATCTTGGCCATTGTGGTGCTCTCTTCCTATTTCCAGAGCCCGGCACGAGTGCCGGAATGGTCACTGACTGGTTTGCGGGCCGATCAGAACGGCGGCTCCTCCATGGAGCCTCCGCCCTGGCTGGCCCAGGGGTCGTTCTGCGGGGCGGACTGGCCGCCACCGCCCTGCGGGGTCGCCCAGGGGTCGTTCTGCGGGGCGCCACCCTGGCCGCCGCCGTAGCCACCGCCCTGGTTGCCGCCGCCCTGGGGGCCGCCGTAGCCGCCACCCTGGTTGCCGCCGCCACCGAAACCGCCGCCGCCTTCGCGGGACGTCTTCGAGATCTTCAGCGTCGCGTACCGCATGCTGGCGCCGATCTCCTCGACGTCGCACTCGAACACGGTCCGCTTGTTCCCGTCACGGTCGTCGTAGCTGCGCGCCTTCAGGCGGCCGTGCACGACCACCCGGGAACCGCGGGTCAGCGACTCGGCGACGTTTTCGGCGACCTGGCGCCACACCGAGCATCCGATGAAGAGCGTCTCGCCGTCTTTCCACTCGTTGGTCTGCCGGTCGAGCGTCCGCGGCGTACAGGCGACCGTGAAGTTCGCCACCGCGGCGCCGGACGGCGTGAACCGCAGCTCCGGATCACCTGTCAGGTTTCCGATCAGCGTGATGGGTGGTTCACCGGCCATGACAACTTCCTCCTGTACTGCAGACGATGGGTGGTGTGACGCCAGACCACCTGACGCCCGAGGTTCAGTGCTGGTCCGGCCGGATGACCTTGGTGCGCAGGATCGACTCGTTCAGCGTGAGCTGACGGTCGAGCTCCTTCACCACCGCGGGCTCCGCGGTCAGGTCGATGACGGCGTAGATGCCTTCGGCCTTCTTCTTGACGTCGTAGGCAAGCTTGCGACGACCCCAGATGTCGAGCTTCTCGACCGTGCCACCTTCCTTGCGGACGATGTTCAGGTACTGGTCGATGGACGGCTCCACGGTGCGCTCATCGAGCTCAGGGTCGAGGATCACCATGACTTCATAACGACGCATGCGCGAACTCCACCTCCTTCGGACTTGGCGGCCACGGTCTCTCCGTGGCAGGAGGGCGATGCGATCTGCTTCACGCCGGCACTTGCCGCCGACGCCAAGCAACAGCCCGGTCGCTGGACCGGGCCACATCCAAAAGAGTACCAGCGTCCGGACCCCCACTTGACCATATCCACAGGCCTGTCCGGAAGAACTCTGTGTCACTCGGCGGCAACCCTGTGTCGATCCCTCAGTCGTTTGCGCGCCAGGATCGGCACCAGCAGCGGTACGGCGAGAACGACCGCGATCACGCTCAGCAGCCGGTATCCGTCGACCACCTCGCGGGGGCGTGAACAGGCAACGGACGCCCCTGCCACTTTGCGGGGGGTGTGAACAGGGAATGGTGCGTTTGCACAGGAAATAGCCTGTTCAACCCCACCACGACCTGTTGACGCCCCCGCTCGCTGACGCATGGATGCGTCAGGGAGGGCGAGATGCTGGTCAGGCGGTCCGGCCACGGTGGTTAACCCCCTCGCGATAGGGGTTCTCTGCTGGTACACGAACAGAGCACCCCAGCACGTCCGGATATCCGGGTCTCCTGGTGTTGGAGCCTCGCGATCGAAGCCCGCGCAACCCGGCGGCAAGTCAGGGTGATCCGGTCGGGCGATCGGTCGGGGGGATCCTCTCGGGGGCGATCGGTCGGGAGGATCCTCTCGGGGGCGATCGGTCGGGGCGATTTGGGCGGGGCGATCCGGACCTGGCGACCCGGCCGAGGCGACCCGGCCGAGGCGACCCGGTCGACGCGATCCGGTCGACGCGATCCGGACCTGGCGATCCGTCGGGGTGATTGGGGCGGGGCTGGGTGGCCGTGGTTGTGGGGGTTGTCGGTGGGCGGTTTTAGGGTGGGGGTATGACTGTGAAGCTTGGTGCGCATGTGGACCAGGAGGACCCGCTGGCCGAGGCGGCGGATCGGGGTGCCGACCTGGTGCAGTTCTTCCTGGGGAATCCGCAGGATTACAAGGCGCCCAAGCTCGCGTACGCCGACGGTGAGGACGCGCTGAAGGAGCGCGCGGCCGCCGCGGGCGTCGACCTGTACGTGCACGCGCCGTACCGCTTGAATGTCGCGAACACCAACAACCGGATCCGGATCCCGAGCCGCAAGCTGCTGCAGCAGACGCTCGACAAGGCCGCCGAGATCGACGTCAAGGGCGTGATCGTGCACGGCGGGCACGTCGGCGACGCGGACGACCCGGAGGCGGGGTTCGACAACTGGCGCAAGTGCATCGAGCGCGCCGAGCTGCGGGTTCCACTGCTGATCGAGAACACGGCCGGCGGGGAGAACGCGATGGCCCGCCAACTGGACCGGATCGCCCGGCTGTGGGACGCGGTGCAGTCGTCCGGCAACGACAAGCTGGAGAACGTCGGGTTCTGCCTCGACACCTGCCACTTCCATGCGGCCGGCGAGGAGCTGCCGACGATCGTGGAGCGGGTGCTGGCGATCACCGGGCGCATCGACCTCGTGCATGCGAACGGTTCCCGCGACGAGTTCGGCTCCGGCGCCGACCGGCACAGCAACTTCGAGGACGGGCACATCGACCCGGCGGACATCGTCGCGGTGATCCAGACGGCCGGCGCGCCGGTCGTCGTCGAGACCCCGAACGCCAACAACGGCCAGAAGGCCGACCTCGACTACCTCCGGGCCCACCTCAAGTAGGCCCCTCGAGCATCCCTCGTGTCGGCCCTCAAGCAGGCCCCCTCGCATAGACCCCGCAAGTAGGCCCCCTGATGTAGGGCCCTCACGGAGGCGGTTCAGGCGGCCTGGGCTTTCTGTTCGAGGCCGTACAGCCAGTAGGTGATCGCCCACGGCAGCAGTACGGCGAGCGCGGACGTGGTGCCGGTGGGAGCCAGAAGTCCGCACAGGACGACGATCGCCACCAGTACCGTGCTGCCCTTGAACACGTCGATCGGGCCGAACAACCGGGTGCGCAGGGTGAACTTGTCGCGGGCGCACAGGACGTACACGGCGATTAGCGTGAGCAGGCCGAGGACCGCGACCACGGTGCCGAGCCAGGCGAGCGCGCCGTACCCGCCGCCGACGTCTGGCAGGCCCGCGATCAGGAAGACGCCGACGAGGACGGTCAGCCAAGCGCTGGTCCACATCAACCGATCCGTCGTCCGCTGTGCCTCCTCCGGGTCAGGCTTCGGCTCCGCCTCAGCGTCGGATTCGGATTCGCTGTCGGACTCAACCTGTGCGCCATACTCTTCCGCGCCAGCCCCGTTGACGCCAGCCCCGTTGACGTCGGCCTCGCCCGCGCCGGACCCGAGGGTCTCCGCCTCGGCCGCGCGCTCAGCCTCGGGCTGCCCCTCAGCCTGCGCGTCAGACTGGGCTTCAGCCTGGGACTCGGCCTCGGGGTGGGTGGGGTCTGGGTGCGCCATGCTGGTGACGGTAGCGCAGAATGAGGTTATGGCGACCTGGGCGGAGCAGTTCCCCGCATTGTTCGCGCCGGGTCACTGGGAGTGGGGCGAGCTCGACGTCCGGTACACGGTCGACGAACCGCCCGAGGAGCTGATCAGCAACGTTCACGTCGTCTGCCGCACCGACGGCGGAATCGTTGCCTGCACCAACGACCTCGGTTGGCGGTTCCTGCCGGGCGGCACGCGTGAGCCCGGCGAGACGATCGAGGAGCTGGTACGCCGTGAGCTCCTGGAGGAAGCCGGCGCGCGGCTGACCGGTCCGGTGACCTGGCTCGGTGCGCACCGCGCGGAGCACCGTCGCGCGGCGCCGTACCGCCCGCACCTGCCGCATCCGGTGTCGTACTGGGCCAACTATGCCGCGGACGTCGTCATCGATCAGGAGCCGACGAACCCGGCCGACGGCGAACAGGTCACCGAGGTCCTGGTGCTGCCGCCCGACAAGGCCGCCGGGTACCTCGACGGCCAACCGGAGCAGGTGGGCGAGGTCATCAGGCTGGCTCAGGCAATGCGGCTGGTTTAGCCGCCCGCCACGGCAGCAGTACGGCGCTCAACGTGCAGCTGATGCCCGCGACCCACAGCGCGCCGCGCATCCCGATCACCGACGCGAGCACACCGCCGAGCGCGATGAACGCCGGCTGCACGGACCGCGAGGTGATCGACCACGACCCGACCACGCGCGCCATGTACGCGTCCTCGGTCACGTCCATCCGGTACGTCGCGAACGACGGGTTGAACCCACCCGCACCGACGAGCAGCGCTGTCTCCGCGACCGTGATCACCGCGAACCCGGCCCACCCGTGCGGCGCCAGCGGGAAGAGCAGCAGCCATGGTGCCCGCAGTACGCCGAACACCAGCAGCATCCATTGCAGTCCGTACTTCTCGGTCAGCCGCGGCGCCAGCCGCGCACCGGTCACCCCACCGATGCAGCACACGCCCAGCATCACTCCGTAGCTCCACGCGGGCAGGCCGAGATCGCGCAGCATGAAGACCGCCAGCAGCGGCGAGGTCATCATCACCGGCCCGCCGAACAGCTGCGAGTTCCAGAACAGCACCCGCAGACCGCGATGCCGCAGGATGTAGCGCCACCCCGCCGTGATGTCACGCTTTCCCTCGCGACGCACCGGCGGCGGCTCGGGCTGCTCGATACGCCGGATTCCGAAAGCCGATCCGAGGAACGAGATCGCGTCCACCGCAAGCGTGAACGTCGCGCCGACGAGACTGACCAGTGCTCCACCGATGACCGGCCCGATGCTCAACGACATCCAGTTCGTCTGCTCGAACCGACTGTTGGCCTCGGCCCGCACCGAGGCCGGCACCAACGCCTTCAGATGAGCACCGCTCGCGGTCTGAAACGCGATCGTCCCCGCCGCCTGCAGCACGCCCGCGACGCACAGCTGCGTGTACGTCAACCACCCGAACACCGCCGCGACCGGCACCGACGCCAGCGCCGCGAACCGCACCAGGTCGGCCGCGATCATCACCGGCCGCTTCCGCCGCTGCTCGATGAAGTCCCCCATCGGCAACGCGAGTGCCGCACCGGCGAGCGCCGACAACGCCGCGAGCATCGACACCTGGAAGGTGCTGACGTCCAGGGCGAGTACGGCGACCAACGGCAGCGCGCCGAGCCCTACCGCTGATCCGAAAGCGCTGACCGTGAACGCGAACCACAACCGGCGGAAGTCCCGACCCAAAGACACCCGGCGATCGTAGAGACCGTCACCGACACAAATTCAGTCCGCCGTCGAGCAGGATCACCTCGCCGGTCAGATACGCGTTGTGGACAACCGCCGAGATCAGGTCGGCGACGTCACTCGGCTGCGCGGCGCGACGCATCGGGCTCGAGGTTTTCCACAGCTCCTGGGCCTCGATCCAGGATTCGGTGAGTGGCGTGTCGACCAGCCCAGGCGCGACCGCGTTGACGCGGACGTCGGGTCCGAGCGCTGCCGCGAGCAGCTTCGTCACGTGGTTCAGGGCGGCCTTCGAGGCGGCGTACGCGATCGAGCTTCCTTTCGGACGGACGCCCGCGTGGCTGGTCACGTTGACGATGCATCCGCCGTACTCGCGCAGCGTCGGGAGCGCCGCCGTACACAAGAGCCACGGCGCGATCAGGTTGACGTCGAGCAGCCGCCGCCAGTCGTCCGCGGTCAGCCCGTCGAGGTCCGCGTGCGGGACCGGCCAGCTGATGCCGGCGTTGTTCACCAGTACGTCGAGACGCCCGTGCGCGGCCACCACCTCGGGGACCAACGCCTGAGCTGCAGCGTCATCCGACAGATCGGCCTGGTGATACGAACCGCCCAATTGCTCGGCCAGCGCCATGCCTTCGGACCGGCTCGAGCGCGAGTGCACCGCCACGGTCATCCCGTCGGCGGCCAGCCGACGTGCGGTGGCCGCTCCGATGCCGGAGGCGGACCCGGTGACCAGGGCAACCTTCATGCGCCGTACCGCAGGCCGTCCATGATCAGGTCGAGCAGCCGATCCGCCTGCTCGCGGTCGCTCGCCGAACCGCCGACGCCGCCGATGCTGGCCAGCAGGTCCTTGGCCGAGACGTCCGACCGGATCTTCCCGGCGGAAGCGGCGGCGTCGAGCAGCGGCTGCACTGCGCCGACAAGCAACTCGAAGCTCTGCGCGTACGGGTTCGTCCCGGAGGCGATCACGGCGCGCAGCGCATCAGCCATCCCCCGCTTGTGGGCCATGTAGTCCATGAACCGGTCCATCCACGCACGTAGGGCCTGGTCCGGCGGCAGCTTCTGGAGGAGCTCGGGCGACGCGTCGCAGACGGTGGCCAGCTCGTTCCGGTAGGCCGCCTCGACCAGCAGCTCACGAGTCGGGAAGTGCCGGTACAGCGTGCCGATGCCGACGCCGGCGTCCTTCGCGATCCCCTCCAGCGTCGCCTTCAGACCGCATTCGGCGAACGCACGCGCCGCCGCAGCGACGATTTGGTCCCGATTGCGCTGGGCATCCGCCCGCAGCGGGCGCTCAGCAGTGCTCATCTCCCCTCCCTCCGTGACCTCACAACCTAGCGAACTTGAGAACCGGAGGTGCCTCCGCTTCACTGGAATTACCGGAGGCACCTCCGGTTAAAGGCTAGCTCGACGAACAGGACCAAGCTGATGAGCAGGTTCACCACTCCCTTCACGTACGACTCGACCGCCGCCGAGGTGATCGCAGGCGTCGACCTCAGCGGCCGCCGTGCCGTCGTCACCGGCGGCGCCTCCGGCATCGGCGTCGAGACCGTCCGCGCCCTCGCGGGGGCGGGCGCGGACGTCACCCTCGCCGTCCGCAACACCGCGACCGGTGAGCGCGTCGCCGCCGAGATCATCGAGAGCACCGGCAACAACCACGTGTATGTCGCCCGCATCGAACTCGCCGACCGCGCCTCGGTGCGCGCGTTCGCCGAGACTTGGGACGGCCCGCTGCACATCCTGGTGAACAACGCCGGCGTGATGGCCGAGCCGCTCCAGCGCACGCCGGAGGGCTGGGAGCACCAGTTCGCGACCAACCACCTCGGCCACTTCGGGCTGACCCTCGGCCTGCACGGCGCGCTCGCCGCGGCCGGCGACGCGCGGGTCGTGTCGCTCAGCTCCCGCGCCCACCAGCGCTCCGACGTCCATTTCGACGACATCCACTTCGAGCGTCGCCCGTACGACCCGTGGCTGGCGTACGGCCAGTCGAAGACGGCGAACGTCCTGTTCGCGGTCGAGGCCGCCAAGCGCTGGGCGAGCGACGGGATCGTCGTCAACGCGGTCATGCCGGGTGGAATCCGGACCCCGCTGCAGCGGCACCTGTCCGACGAGGAGATGAAGCAGTTCGACGGCTACCAGTGGAAGACGACCGAGCAGGGTGCGTCGACGTCGGTCCTACTGGCGGGGTCGCCGCTGGTGGCCGGTGTGACCGGGAAGTACTTCGAGGACAACAACGAGGCGCTGCCGTACGCCGAGGGGCAGAACGGCGGCGTGATGGAGTACGCACTCGATCCGGAGTCGGCCGCTCGGTTGTGGGACGTCTCGGAGCAGATGCTCGCCCAGGTTTGATCACGGGACCGGCTCAGCTACGGATCGCGCGGCTGGGCCGGTAACCTGACCGACCGTGAGTGACTTGAGCATCCGGACCATCTCGACCGACGAGCACGCGGCGTACATTGCGGCGCAGCCGGCGGCGAGCTTCCTGCAGACCCCCGGGTGGGCGGCGGTGAAGAGTGAATGGAAGGCGGAGTCACTCGGCTGGTACGAGCCGGGTACACCGGGCAACCTGGTCGGCGTCGGCCTGGTGCTGTACCGGCAGATGCCGAAGGTCAAGCGGTACCTGGCGTACCTGCCCGAAGGCCCGGTGATCGACTGGGACGCGGTCGACCTCGGCAGCTACCTGCGCCCGCTGGCGGCGCACCTGCAGGAGCGCGGCGCGTTCGGCATCCGGATGGGTCCGCCGGTCGCGACGCGACGCTGGGGCGCGCAGACGATCAAGGACGCGATCGCCGGCGGTCAGCAGCCGCGGCTCGGCGACGTCCGGCCGGACGTGATCGAGCCGTCCGGCGCCATCGTCGCCGACCAGCTCCGCAAACTCGGCTGGAAGCCGCCCCGGATCGCGGAGGGCTTCGCGGCCGGACAGCCGCAGTACGTCTTCCAGGTCCCGCTGGCCGGCCGGACCGAGGACGACCTGCTCAAGGGCATGAACCAGCTCTGGCGACGCAACATCAAGAAGGCCGCCAAGGCCGGCGTCGAGGTCTCGCAGGGCGGCGCCGAGGACATCAAGGCGTTCCACGCGCTGTACGTCGAGACCGCGCAGCGCGACCACTTCACGCCGCGCCCGCTGCCGTACTTCGAGAAGATGTACGCCGCGATGGCGCATCAGCCGGCCGATTGCTGTGACTTCCGGATCTACAACGCCCACCACGAGGGCGACCTGGTCGCCTCGACGATCTGGGTCCGGGTCGGCGGTCACTCCTGGTACTCCTACGGAGCCAGCTCGACCGCCAAACGCGACGTGCGCGGATCGAACGCGATCCAGTGGCGCATGATGACGGACGCACTCGCGGCGGGCGCGTCCGTGTACGACCTACGGGGCATCACCGACACCTTGGACCCGAACGACCCGCACGTCGGGCTGATCCAGTTCAAGACCGGGACCGGCGGCGAGGCCGTCGAGTACGTCGGTGAGTGGGATCTGCCGTTGAACAAGGCGCTCTACACCGCATTCGACCTCTACATGAGACGGCGTTGACACCATGCCCTTAGTCCTGCACGTCGATTCCGATCGATGGCGTGAACACCTGCGTTCCACGTGGAACCCCGACATCGTCCCGGTCGCCAAGGGCAACGGGTACGGGTTCGGCAACCACCGGCTGTTCGCCGAAGCGCGCGCGCTGGGCGCCCGGACGATCGCGGTCGGCACGTACTTCGAGGTTCCCGCGGATCCCCGCGAGGACGTCGTGGTGCTGTCGCCGTGGCGACCGTTCCTGGACGTGCCGCAGAGCGACCGCGTCATCCACACGGTCAGTCGGCTGGCCGACCTGGTCTCGATCCCGGCCGGCAGCCGGGTGCTGATCGAGGTCAGTACGTCGATGCGCCGGCACGGGATCGGCGCGCGCGAACTGCGGCACACGATGCTGCTGAACGCGCTCGACCGGATCCGCTTCGAAGGCTGGTCGCTGCACTTCCCGATGGGTGCCGGCGGTACGTCGGCCAACCTCCGCGAGGCGCAGCAGCTGGCGAAGGCCGCGCTCGACGTCCGCAAGAACACGCTCTGGGTCTCGCACGTCCCGGCGCAGAAGCTGGCCGACATCGGCGACGACGTGAAGCTCCGGATGGGAACCGGCCTGTGGCTCGGCGACCGCGGCGCGCTCTCGGTGAAGTCGACCGTCCTCGACGTGCACTCGGTGCGGCGCGGCGACCGCGTCGGCTACCGGCAGCGTCGGGTCAGCGGCGACGGACACATCCTGGTCGTCTCCGGCGGTACGGCGCACGGCGTCGGTCTGGAGGCTCCGACCGCGGCCGCAACGGTTCGGCAGCGCGCGATCGCGATGGCCAAGGGCAGTCTGGACGCGGCCGGGATGGCGCTGTCGCCGTTCAGCATCGGCGGGAAGCAGCGCTGGTTCGCCGAGCCGCCGCACATGCAGGCGAGCATGCTGTACCTGCCGTCGTCGGTCGCGCCGCCCGCGGTCGGAGACGAGATCGACCTCGACGTCCGCTACACCACCACGACCTTCGACAAGGTGTCGATGGACTAGGCACGTCTGATGGTCCAGCGCCGTAGCGAGGGCGTGCTCGGTGCGGTAGCTCGGCACGCGGAGCGCCCGCAGTAGATGCTGGATTGTCAGACATGCGCCGTCCGGCGCCACGGTGGTGAGCTGCTCTAGGCGTGGCGAGATGTGTCAGCTCGACAGGATGAGTCGGCTGTCCACGCCCAGCCAACCCTCGGGCCGAGCGTGGACGATCAGGCGGTCGCCGGACACGTCCTGTCGAACTGACACGCCTGCGATGTCGTGCTCGTGTCACGCCCTGTCGTTGGTGCAGCACCTGGCCACGCGCGCGCCGCCGCGCCGCTGTTCTCCGCCACCTCGACCTGAGGTTGCCCCGTCAAATGCAGGGTTGCCCAGCCAAATTTTGAATGGGCAACCCTCCAGTTGAGGGGTTGCCCTCTGATGTGGAGGGTTCGCCAGCGCGCACCGTGCCGATGGTGCCCGCTGCGCCGGTCGTGTCCGTGCGGCGAGGGGCCATGCCGACTGCCCTGCGGGAGGTTGGCGGTTGGCAGGGGGCGCGAGTGTGACAGTTGACTTCAGGTCCACCTGAAGTTGCAGCGTGGGTGGTATGAGGTTTCTGGATCGGATCGAGGAGCGGGCCGGGGCGGCTGAGCTGCGCGCGGCGTCGTACCGGATGCTGGCGCTGAAACGCGGCGCGGCCTGCGTCGATGTCGCGTGCGGAGCGGGTCACGCGGTGGCCGAACTGTCGGGAAGAGGGCTGAAGGTCATCGGGATCGACCCGGATCCGGACGCGATCGCGGCGGCGCGGGAACGTGCCCCCGGGGCAATGTTTCACGTGGCACATTCCGACGCGCTGCCGCTCGAGGACGAGTCGATGGACGGCTACCGCGCTGTGCGGCTGTTCCATCTGCTCGACGATCCCGCGCCGACAGTGGCGGAGGCTCATCGCGTACTGCGGCCCGGCGGGCGGATCGTGGTGGGCGGGCAGGACTACGGGTTCGTCCTGATCGACAGCTCGGATCAGGATCTGACGGACGTGATCCTGCTCGGGCTCGAGTCCCGTACGGCGTCACCGCGTGCTGTCCGTACGCTCCGGGACGTGCTGCTCGACGCCGGCTTCCAGGACGTGGAGGTCGCCGTACACACCGAGGTCGTCACCGATTACCACCTGATGGCCCGGCAACTGCAGGCAGCCGCGACAGCAGCCGTCGAGAAGGCGCTGATCACCCGCGAGGACGCCGACGGCTGGCTCGCCGAACAGGCGCGCCGCGGCCGCCGCAACCGCTTCCTCGCCGTCCTTCCGACCCTCCTGGTCGGCGCCCGGCGGTGAGGTGAGGTAGGCGCACTCACCCTGCGCCTACCTCGGCTGGTCACCGCTTGAGGTGGCCCTGCCAGCGGACTGTCGGCAGCAGCGCGGCGGGATCGACGCGGTCCTTGTTGGCCGAGACGATGTCGAACATCGACTCGATCAGGGTCTCCGACAGCAAGTGCGGCTGGAGACCCAGGCCGACGAGCCCGGTGTGTTTAACGTTGTAGTAGTGCACGGCCTGCTCGACGCGCGGGTTTTCCAGATGCTCGACCTGCACCGGCCCGGGGAAGCATTCTGCGACCAGGCCGGCCAACTGCGACACCGAGTAGCTCTCGGTCATCTGATTGAAGACCCGGAACTCGCCGGCGTCCGCCGGGTTCTCCACCGCGAGCCGGATGCACTCGACAGTGTCCCGGATGTCCAGGAAGCCACGGGTCTGCCCGCCGCTGCCGTACACGGTCAGGGGCTCGCCGAGCACGGCCTGGATGACGAACCGGTTGAGCACGGTGCCGAAGACCGCGTCGTAGTCGAAGCGGGTCGCCAGCCGCGGGTCCTGCACCGTCTGGTCGGTCTGCTGCCCGTACACCACACCCTGGTTGAGATCGGTGACGCGCATCCCCCAGACCCGGCAGGCGAACTCGAGGTTGTGCGAGTCGTGCACCTTGCTGAGGTGGTAGAACGAACCCGGCTTCTTCGGGTAGAGCATCCGGTCCGTGCGGCCGTTGTGCTCGACCTCGAGCCAGCCTTCCTCGATGTCGATGTTCGGCGTGCCGTACTCGCCCATCGTGCCGAGCTTGACCAGGTGGATGTCCGGGTTCGTCTCGGCGACGGCGTACATCAGATTCAGCGTGCCGACCACGTTGTTGTGCTGGGTGTAGACGGCGTGCTCGCGATCGATCATCGAGTACGGTGCGGCACGCTGCTCGGCGAAGTGCACGATCGCGTCCGGCGCGAACTCCCGCACTACGCGGTACACGAAGTCCGCGTCGAGCAGGTCGCCGACGTACGCCGGGATGTGCTGCCCGGAGACTTCTTCCCAGGCCGCGACCCGGGTTTCGAGGTCCTCGATCGGGACCAGGCTCTGGACGCCCAGCTCGCGGTCGTAACCGCGCCGGGCCATGTTGTCGAGCACGGCCGTGTCATGGCCGCGGTCCGACAGGTGCAACGCGGTCGGCCACCCCAGGTAGCCGTCACCGCCAAGGACGAGTACGCGCACGGCTCGGCCGCCTTCCGTCAGGGAACGTCGTCACAGTCCTTCCTATCCCGAGTACCCACTCCCGTAACGTGACAGGTCCCACCTCTTGGCTGGCAATCGGCTGAGAATCCCGGCCGACGTCCCGCTGCGCTGCGGTCCTCGGGTCTGGGGGTGCAGAATAGACGGCGATGCGCGCTCTCACCAAGGTCCATCTCCGCCGCGGCAGATTGTTGCTGTGGGCGAAGTACTCGGCCGCGTCCGTGATCGCCACCGTCATCAGCCAGCTCGCATTCGCTCTGTGTTACTGGTTCGGTACGGCGCCGATCGTCGCCACGCTGGTCGCGTGGGTGTCCGGCGCGGTCCCGAACTACGTGCTGAACCGCCGCTGGACCTGGGGCCGCAGCGGGCAGAAGGTGCCGTATCTGGCCATCGTGATCGGGTCTGCCGTGGCGGCTTCCGTTGTCACCTCGGTGACCGACCACCTCGTGCAGCCGATCGAGTCGCACGCGCTGAAGACGCTGCTGGTGACCGGTTCGTACCTCGGCACCTACGCGGTGCTGTTCATCGTGAAGTTCGTGCTGTTCGATCGGCTGGTGTTCGCGCGGACCAGTCCCGCGCCCGCCGGCGACCGCGACGCAGTACGTACTCCCGCCACCACGTCGTCGTCATGACGCGCGCGTAGTTCGCGCCGTACACGAGCCCCGGCCCCTTCTTGCTGCTGCCGTCGCCGCGGCGACGCATCGTCATCGGCAACTCGACGACCCGTGCGCCGAGCGCGAGCACGCCGAGCAGCAACTCCGACGATTGGTACTGCGGCTCGCGCAACGTCACCGCGGTCGCGAGCTCGGCCCGCATCGCGCGGAACCCGAACGACGTGTCGGTCAGCTTCCGCCGCGTCAGCAGCGATGCGAGGACGGCGAACACGCGCACCCCGACCCACCGCAGCCGGCTGTCCGCGTCCTCGGCGCCGAGCCGGCGGGATCCGGTGACGAAGTCGGCCCGGTCGAGGAGGATCGGCTCCAGCAGCGTTTCGAGCTCGTCGTTGTCGTACTGACCGTCGGCGTCGGTGGTGACGATGTACTGCGCCCCGCCCTGCGCAGCCACGTGGTATCCGAGCCGGAGTGCGGCGCCCTGTCCTCGGTTGCGGGGGGCAACACACACGTACGCCCCGTGCTCACGGGCGATCTCGGCGGTGTTGTCGGTGGCACCGTCCACGACGACCAGGACGTCGACCGGGAGGCCGGCGCAGGTCCGCGGCATGCCGGTGAGCACCGGCCCGAGGCCACCGGTCTCGTTGTACGCCGCGATCACGACGACGATCGGTGCGAAGGAGGTGGTCGCGAAGTCCTTCGCTGCTTCCTCGTCGACCGCATCCGGGTAGTCGGCCATCGCGGGGCGCGCCTGGTCCTTGCCGAGCAGGGAACGCAGCCCGATGGCGCCTGCCAGGGGGAAGAAGATCAGACCGGGCAGCTGGTAGCGCCACGAGAACTCGAACGCCGCCGAGCCGAGCAAGAGGATCACACCGGCCGCGGCAGGTAGCAGTGCGGCCGAGCGAAGGTCCTTGCCACGCCCTACGGCAGCAAGAGCGAGCAAAACGCACAGACCGAGCAGCGTGCCGGACGCGTAGCCGCCGTTGAGTTGGTAGCCGCGCAGGATGACAGCAGGTACGTGAGCGACGTGCGGCTCGGACCCTCCCCACTTCACGGCGGCCTTCGCGATGTTCGGGTCCTTGAGGTTCGGATAGACCAACTGGAACTGCCAGCGGTCCAGCGGTACGTCGTTGTGGGCAGTGCTGCGGGTCGGAGCGAATCCCTTCGCGAAGTCCTTCAGCGCCGCCCAGGTCAGGTCGACCGGCTGGTGCCTGATGACCAGATGCGCGAACTCGGTCGCCAGTTGACGTTTCGTCGTACCGGACGGCAGCGGTCCCGGCCAGTTCGGGTCGCCGTAGTGGTTGTGCGCGTACTGGTCGACCCCCTGACGCTGACCGAGCGGCTCCTTCGGGCAGAACAGTCGCGTGCCTTCGTTGAGCGGCAACTTCTCGCAGTTGGCGACCGTCGCGGTCCGCCCGTACAGGATCTGGTTCTCGGCGCCGGTGAACCCCCAGCGGCCGGTGTCGACGCGGTAGTACCCGGCGTACGCCACGAAAACGATCGCGAAGCCCGCGACAGCGGCGGCAGTACGCCGTACCACGTCCATGCGGCGTTTGCGCCACGCGTTGCCCACGACAACCAGGTAGAGCACCACCGCGATCAACAGCACCATGCCGATCGCGCGCACCGTGAACGCGAGTCCGACGAGGACACCGACGAGTGCCGCCTTGCGCCACCCCGGCACGCCCTTCGCGAGCAGCAGCCAGAGGATCGCCACCAGAATGACGTCGAACGTGGTCTCGGCCATGATGTTCTGCTCGATCTGCACCTGGTAGGCGTCGAGCAGGATCGGCGCGGCCGCGAACGCGGCCAGCCACCGATAGACGGTCAGCCGGCGCGCCAGGGCGTAGATCGCGACGCCCAGCAGCAGACCGGTGAGGTGCTGCACGATCACGACGAACGTCAGCCCGCCGGTCGCCACCAACGGGCCGAGGACGAAGTCGTACCCGATCGGGTTCAGCTGATCCGGGCTCAGCTTGCCCATGTTCGTCAGGTACTGAACGGAGTCGACGTACACGATCGCGGGGGTGTACGCGACCGTCGCGAGGATCCGCAGGGCCAGACCGGCCACCAGGAAGATCGTGAGCAGCCAGTGTTTGCGGACCGCAGCTCGAAGGTGCTGCCGCACTGGTGCCCGAAGGTGCTGCCTCACTGGTGCTTGAAGTACTGCCACGTCTGCGCCAGACCGTCCTCCAACGACACCGTCGGCGCATAGCCGAGGTCGTTGGCGATGTCCACGACCACGGCCGGCATCTCACCGGCCGGCGCCTCGACGTGCTCGGCCGGCACCGGACACCCGGTCACCGTACGCACCGCGTCGATCATCTCCAGCACGGACACCGATCGACCGGACCCGATGATCGCGCGACCGTCGTAGCGGATGTCGAGGGTCCGCAGTACGCCGCTCACCACGTCCTCGATGAAGACCAGGTCCCGCCGCTGGCGGCCGTCGCCGTACACCTTGACGCCGCTGCCACTCAGCGCCGCCCGCATCATCCGCGGCACGAAGCTGTCCTTGTGCGACATGCCCGGGCCGTACACGTTGGTGAACCGCAGCGCGGCGGTGGCCATCCCGTAGCTTCCCGAGTACGCCGACAACAGCATCTCGCACGCCGCCTTCGTCGCGCCGTACGGCGTCAGCGGCCGGAGCGGAAGGTCCGCGGTGATGGTCGCCGTACCCACGTTGCCGACCACCGCGTTCGTCGAGGCCAGGACGAACTGCTCGACACCGCTGCCCCGGCTCAGCTCGAGCAGCACCTGCGTGATCGTCACGTTCTGCGCGAAGGTCTGCATCGGCGCGTCCACCGACCGCAACACCGACGTCAACGCTGCCAGATGCACCACGCTGGTCGGCCGCGTCTCGAACGCCGCCACACACGTCTCCTGCTCGGCCAGATCGCCCTGCACGACGTGCACCCCGTCGTCCCACGAGTCGTCCGGCGGCTCCCGATCCACAGCAGTCACCGCCACCCCCCGCCCCCGCAGGGCCCGGACCACAGCCCGCCCGATAAACCCGGAGGCCCCGGTGACCAGCACACGATCGTCCATGCCGATCAACCTACCTCCGCCCCACCACCCCCGACCAAGGGCTCCGGACGCTCAGTGCAGTCCGTCGAGGACCTCGAGCGCGTGGTCGTACTTCTTCCGCAGGCGCTCCTGGGTCGCCGGGTCCAGGCGGCCGCGGCGTTCCGGGTCGCTGTTGTGTGCAATGTCGGCCCGCTTCACCGGGATCGCTCGCGGCGTGCGGATCAGCCGCATCAGGTAGGTGTCGTGCGACTCGTCCGGCCGGCGGGTGAGTGCGTCGACCAGCTCGACCACCTCCGACGGGACGCCGAGGTCGGTCAGCTGGGTCAGCGTGCAATCCGTGTCCTCGACCGAGTCGTGCAGCAGCGCCGCGATCTGCTGGTGCTCGTCCGCGCCGTTGCGGCGCGCGATCTCCGCGGCTCCGCGGACATGCAGCACGTACGGATCGCCGCTCTTGTCCACCTGCTCCCGATGCACCGCGGCCGCCAGCTTGTCGGCCGCCTCGACCGTGTCGACCGGACCCTGCAGGTACGAGTACGCGTCGGCCCAGGTTGTGAATTGCTCCTGCAACCGTTCGTCGACGGCGGCGAGTGGCACGAAGTGTTCGACGGTCTCGGCGTAGTAGGACCGCTGCTTCGCGACGTCCGGCTCCGTGTGCAGCCGCTGCATGATGCTGTACCGCTCGGCGAGCGTCCGCAGCAACTCGCTTCCCGCATCCTCGTTGCTCATGTGGTCCTCCCGCAGATCTCCCCAGTGGAACGCGCACCGTCACTTTAGTTACTGCCTGTGCCTGTCGTGGTGCCGATGTTTGCCGCCTGTGGAAAACTCCGAGTCACTTGCGGACTGAAAGCGACGAGGCCTTGACCGGGTGTGACGAGCGGGAGACGATTCCGGCCGGACGCGGGCTGACAACCTTGTCATCGGGGCCGCGTACCCACACCGGCGGACGGGGGCGTCCCGTGGTGCCGGCCGGATGCGAAGGAGCGTGGATGAATCTCCGCCGCCCACACGCGTCGGCGCCGACGAATCGGCACGCGACGCTGAGGATCGTCACGTCTCTCGCGTTGGTTGTGACAATGTCTGTTGCCATGACGCCAGCGCATGCCGCATCGCCTGCTGCCTCGGAGCAGCCGGTGGTCAGCGGATCGTCGTACTTCACCTCGTTCGAGCCCGGGCAACCCCAGCCGGGCTACACCGACACGCTCGAGACCGGGCCGGATGGGAAACCGCGCGCCGAGGGGGTGCGGGGCCCGACGCCGACCGGAGTCGGCGGCAGCGAGATGGACAAGGTCGTCGAAGTCACCGCGAACGGCGAGAACACCGGTGGCGGCGAGATCGCCACCAACGCCACCGACGGTGACAAGTTCACCAAGTGGCTGGTGTTCGAGTCGACCGGCTGGCTGGTTTACCGGACGTCCGAGCCGGTGGTGATCAAGAAGTACGCGCTGACCTCGGCGAACGACGCCGACGGCCGCGACCCGCAGAACTGGACGTTCGCCGGCTCCAACGACGGCACCACCTGGACGACACTCGACACCCGCACCGGCGAGAGCTTCGAGAACCGGTTCCAGACAAAGGAGTACGAGGTCGCCAACGACACGGCCTACACGTACTACAAGCTGGACATCACGCTCAACCACGGCGAGAACATCGTGCAGCTCGCCGACTGGTACCTGTCGAACGGCGCCCCGCTGCCGCCGCCCGGTCCGGTCGCGGAGTCGCGCCTCGACTCGGGCCCGACCAGCGCCTACAACGCCCGCGCCCGGGTCGGCTACACCGGCGTGAAGTCGTTCCGGTACGCCGGACACCAGACGGCCGAGGACCGCGGCTACAGCTGGAACCGGATCGCCGACGTCGACCTGAAGGTCAGCCGCGACACCCGCCTGTCCTACAAGATCTTCCCCGAGCACATCGAGGGTGATCTCAGCTACCCGAGTACGTACGCCGCTCTCGACCTGGCGTTCGACGACGGTACGTACCTGAGCGACCTGAGGGCGAAGGACCACCACGGCTTCGAGCTCAGCCCACGCGGCCAGGGCGACTCCAAGGCACTGTCCACGAACCAGTGGAACAACGTCGAGGCCGCTCTCGGCGAGGTGGCCGCGGGCAAGACGATCAAGCGGATCCTGATCGGGTACGACAAACCGTCCGGCCCGGCCGAGTTCCGCGGCTGGCTCGACGACATCCGGATCGCCGCCGCGATCAACCCGGATCGTGCGGCGCAGAAGACCGCGGCCAAGCATCCGTCGGAGCTCGCGATCACCACCCGCGGCACCAATTCCACCGGCGGCTTCTCGCGGGGCAACAACTTCCCGGCGACCGCCGTACCGCACGGCTTCAACTTCTGGACGCCGGTCACGAACGCCGGATCGACGTCCTGGCTGTACGACTACGCCAAGGGCAACAACGAGGACAACAAGCCGACGCTGCAGGCGTTGTCGATCAGTCACGAGCCGAGCCCGTGGATGGGTGACCGGCAGACGTTCCAGGTGATGCCGTCCACCGCGGCGAAGCCGACCGCGGACCGCAAGGCCCGCGCCTGGTCGTTCAGTCACGACAACGAGATCGCCCGGCCGTACTACTACGGCGTCACGTTCGACAACGGCAACGCCGCGGAGATCGCCCCGACCGACCACGCCGCGCTGCTGCGCTTCAGCTTCCCGGCCGGCAAGGCGTCGCTGATCTTCGACAACGTCAAGAACGAAGGCGGTCTGACACTCGACCCTGCGACCGGTGTGGTGACCGGCTACTCCGACGTGAAGAGCGGTCTGTCGACCGGCGCCGGCCGGTTGTTCGTGTACGGCGTGGTGGACCAGAAGGTGGTTGCCTCGGGCAAGCTGTCCGACGGCGGCGGCGCGAACGTCGGCGGCTACTTCTCCTTCGATCCGAAGGTCACCCAGGTGCAGTTGCGGATCGCCACCTCGCTGATCGGCACCGAGCAGGCCCGGAAGAACCTCGAGCTCGAGCTCCCGGCCGGGTCGAAGTTCGGCCCGGTGAAGGATGCCGCGCAGGCGCTGTGGGACGCGAAGCTGCGCACGATCGAGGTCGAGGGCGCGACGGCCGACCAGCTGACCACGCTGTACTCGAACCTCTACCGCCTGTTCCTCTACCCGAACAACGGCTCCGAGAACACCGGCACCGCGAAGAAGCCGGTGATCAAGTACGCGTCGCCGACCTCGCCGAAGGCCGGCGCCGACACCCCGACCACGACCGGCTCGAAGATCGTGGCCGGCCAGACCTACGTGAACAACGGCTTCTGGGACACGTACCGGACGGTGTGGCCGGCGTACTCGCTGTTCGCGCAAGACACGGCCGCGGACCTGGTCAACGGTTTCGTCCAGCAGTACAAGGACGGCGGCTGGATCTCGCGCTGGTCGTCACCCGGGTACGCGAACCTGATGGTCGGTACGTCGTCCGACGTCGCGTTCGCGGACGCGTACCTGAAGGGCATCAAGGGCATCGACGTTCAGGCGATGTACGACGCCGCGGTCAAGAATGCGTCCGTCGTACCGCCGTCGCAGAACGTCGGCCGCAAGGGCATGGACCTGTCCACGTTCCGCGGCTACACGGCCAACACCACCGGTGAGGGCTTCAGCTGGTCGATGGACGGCTACATCAACGACTTCGGCATCGCGAACCTGTCGAAGGCGCTGTACGACAAGGCGAAGAAGAACGATCCGCGCAAGCAGGAGTACCTGGACAACTACAAGTACTTTCTGAACCGGGCCCGCAACTACGTGACGCTGTACGACCCGACCGTCGGGTTCTTCCAGGGCAAAGGCCCGGACGGCGTCTGGGGCAGCTCGCCGAACACCTTCGACCCGCGCGACTGGGGCCACGACTACACCGAGACCAACGCGTGGAACATGGCGTTCTCCACGCCGCAGGACGGGGCCGGGCTGGCCGCGATCTACGGCGGGCGGGACGGTCTGGCGAAGAAGCTCGACGAGTTCTTCAACACGCCGGAGGACGCGCTGCACACCGGTGGGTACGGCGGCACGATCCACGAGATGCTCGAGGCCCGTGACGTCCGGATGGGGCAGTACGGTCACAGCAACCAACCGTCGCACCACATCCCCTACATGTACGACGTGGCCGGGCAGCCGTGGAAGACGCAGGAGAAGGTCCGCGAGGTGCTGTCGCGGTTGTACCTCGGCTCGGAGATCGGGCAGGGCTACCCCGGCGACGAGGACAACGGCGAGATGTCGGCCTGGTACCTGTTCAGCATGCTCGGGTTTTACCCGCTGCAGGTCGGCTCGCCGACGTACGCGATCGGTTCACCGCTGTTCACCAAGGCGACAGTCCGCTTGGCCGGCAAGAAGAAGCTGGTGGTCAGCGCGCCGAACAACTCCGCGAAGAACATCTACGTGAAAGGTGTGCGGGTCAACGGCAAGCGGTGGACGTCGACCGCGCTGCCGCACGACCTGATCGCGAACGGCGGCAAGATCGAGTTCGAGCTGACCAACAAGCCGACCGCGTGGGGCACCGGTCGCAACGACGCGCCGCCGTCGATCACCAAGCCGGGTGAAGACCCGATGACGTGGCACGACTCGACGTCCGACACCGGCGCGGTGATCGGTGCGGGTGGTGCCGACGTCGCGGCGCTGGTCGACAACGACACCAAGACGCAGGTCACGCTGACCGGCGCCCAGCCGACCGTCACGGTGGCCCTGCCACAGGGTCGTCCGGTGGGCATGTACACGTTGACGAGCGGTGCGACCGGTACGGCGCCGTCCGCGTGGACGCTCGAAGGGTCGAACGACGGTACGACGTGGACGCCGGTGGACCGCCGCACGGGCGAGACGTGGGCCTGGGCGTCGTACACGAGGTCCTTCACCGTGGCCGCACCGAAGGCGTACACGCACTACCGGCTGGTGTTCACGGGCGGCGCCGACGGCGTCACGCTGTCCGAGATCGAACTCCTCGGCACGCTGAAGGGCGTCGAGACCGGCACCCACCCGAGCGACCAGCGCGCCGCCCAGACCAAGCCGAGTCCGACCCCCTCGGCCTCCATCGACCGCAACTACGGCTGACCGGACCCTCGGTTCCTGTCACTTCCGGTGGCAGGAACCGAGGAACAGCCGGAGCGTGGCGTGGTTCCATTTGATCGGTGCGGCCACGTCGGTCACAGTCATCACCTCGACGCGCCACGCCGGTTGAGCGTGCTGCTCCGCGAACAGCCGCCACTTCTGTTCCCGGCCCTTGGCGGGATGGGGAAAGTTCGGGTCGTACAGCACCGGCGTACCGGCCTCGGACCGCACCGCCCAACCCTTCGGAATCAGGTCACAGGTGACCGGGCCGGGATAGGGCACGGTACTAGGAACCAGCTGGACGAGCTTCGCGCGGAGCAGACTCTGCCGCGCCGCGTTGCCGGTATCGACGAGTTCGAACCCTCCGGCCGGGATCGAGGATCGGCCCGCGGCCTCCGCTGCCCGAGTGCTGAGCTGCGACGTCGGCTGAGCCGCGGGTGTTGTCGCGCTCGGCGGGGCCGGCAGCAGAGACCACCCCAGTCCGGCGACCGCGGCCGTGGCCACCGATCCCGTGGCGATTCCGAGGACACGACGCCGCTTGACGGCACGGCGGCCGCGGGACAGGTCGGCGGCGAGATCGGTGTCGGTGACGGCCGGCTCCGGGCCGGCTGCCTCGTCCAGCAGTTCCTTGAGGTCGGTCATCGCAGCATCTCCAGCGTCTGGTGGGATTCGTGCAGGAGATCGCGCATCGTCGCCAGGGCCCGGGAGGCCTGGGACTTCACGGTGCCTTCCGAGCAACCCATCAGCTGGGCCGTGGTGTGCACGTCGAAGTCGCCGAAGTACCGCAGCACGACGACCGCGCGCTGCCGGCGTGGAAGCTTGGCCAGGACCTCCAGCATGCTCAGCCGCTCGGTCGGGTCCTGGGCGGGCATCGGCTCCGCGTCGTGCAGTTCCCCCGTCGTCGCCTCGCGCTGCCGCCACATCCGGCGGCGTTCGTCGAGGAACGTGTTCACGAGGATCCGGTCCGCGTACCGCGCAGCGCCGTCCTCCCGCCGTACCTTCGCCCAGTGCACGTACAGCTTGGTCAGCGCGACCTGGACCAGGTCCTCGGCCCAGTGGACGTCGCCCGAGGCGAGCAACCGCGCGGTGCGCAGCATCCTGCCGCGGTGCGCGCTCACGTACTCGAGGAAGTCTGCGTCCCGATCGCTCACAAGGCCTCCCGTGCCGGTGATCTCCACCCTGCAACTACTGGGTCGGCCTGCTATGGGGTTGCATCAGGGGTTGCGTCCTCGGGTTGAGGCGTGCCACGAGGGCGATGGCTCGGCCATCGCCCTCGGTACGTTCACCGGCGGAGCCTGCCCCTGAAAGGTTCCGCCGGACGGGTAAGGAGGGGTGGCGGTCCCCGCCCGGACTGCCACCCCTTCACCTGTAACGACGCTCGAACCCGCCCAGGGGTTGCCTCACCACAGAACTGTCCACATCCCGGACAACACGAGCAGACCCGGTAGGTTCACGGCCAGCAACGCGGCTGTCGCGAGGCTCGTGAAGGCCCAACCGAGGCCCGCCCGCCGTGCGAGGACATGCAGAGCGAGCGCAGTCGCCAGCCCTCCGAGCGGTACGGCGAGCAGCGCGCTGCTGTCCTCCACCGCACAGCTCACGCCGGTCGGCGGACACAGCGGGGCACCGAACACCCGCATCAGCGCGTACACGGCGCCCGCCACGACGCCGACGGACACCGCCTGCAGAGCCACCCGGCCAACGGTCCGGACTTCCATGGCGATAACGGTAGGTAACCGGCCGGCTCGGCGCCTGAGCAAAACTACTCAGCCGGATTGCTCAGCCGGGCTCAGCCCGCCCAGCGACCGGTGAAGAAGCAGGCCGCCCAGACGGCGGCCAGCGGTATCGCCACCGCCAGGTACAGCCGCCCCGCCCAGGGTCTGCGTCGGGCGAGCACCGCGAGGCCGATCCAGAGCGGCCACATCAGCAGGGTCGCCCGGGTGAGTGAGTAGATCCAGAACGACGTACAGAACGCGCCGATGGTCGCCCCGACCCACGCCGCTTCACCCCAGGACCGGCGCCAGAACAGCCACCCGAGCAGCAGCAGCCCGACGACCAGCGCGACCAGCTCGGCGCGGAACATCCAGGTCCAGTCACTGCGATCACCGGCGAAATGGCCAGTGCTCGCGGCCTCGAACGTGTGCATCAGCGAGGTCCACGGCCAGGTGAACTCGCGTGCCCAGCCCTTCTCCTGCGCCTCCTGCCAGGCGAACCACGAGCCGTGGATCTGCTTGAGGTACGCCATGAAGCCGGCCACCGGTACGAGGGGCAACGCCAGCCACGGCAGCGCGAGCCAGTCCCGCTTCTTCGAGGTGAGGAACTCGACGACCAGTGCGAAGATCAGGAAGAGCCCGGACACTCGCACCGTCGACGCAAGCGCGACGAAGACGGCGGCCCGTCCCCACCGCCCCTGCCGCGCGGCCAGCCACGCGGGAAAGGCGAACGCGCAGAACAAGGCCTCGGTGTACCCGGCCGCGAGGAACACGCCGACCGGGGCGGCGTACCAGATCACCGCTGCGTTCGGTCCGATGCCCTTCAGCTCCGGGTACTCGTACTGCGCCAGCCGCGCGAGGTACACCCCTGCGACGGCGCTGGCGACCGCGGACACGACGATGCCCGCGGCAACGTACCCGATACCCGTGTAGCTGACCAGGCGGACCAGCAACGGGAAGCCCGGGAAGAACGCGGCCAATGGCGCACCGGACGGCTCACCCTGGTTGTAGCCGAACTCGGCGACCGCCTTCAGGTGCCAGACGTCCCACTGCAGCCAGGCGCGCCACACATTCGGGTAGTCGTTGCCCGGATTGAACAGCAGCGGCGCGGAAATCGACAGGACGAACAGACCGATCCGGGTGACGAGCCACCACCCGAGCACCTCGCGCGCCATCGCGGTTGGCTTCCACCGCTGCCACCAGACACCGTCGACCCGAGCTCGCCGAGCCCTCCCGGACCGAGGTTCATCGGCGGCCGAACGCTCAAACACGCCACGACCACCACCCACCGCTGTCCGCCCGAGTCACGGACCCATCGTTCCACGGGGAACCTGCCGCAGCACTCCCGCCCGGGCCCGAACGCACGAACGGCACCCCTGCGACAGGGGTGCCGTTCGCGTTGGAGCTATTCGTCCGCCGGTGGCTCCGGGGTGTCCGACGTGCCCGGTCTGCCGGTCGGGATGGTCGGGAACACCGGCGTCTCCGGCGGCTTCGTCGGCTTGGTCTTGGTCGGCTTGCCCGTCGGCGTGTTCGGCGGCGGGGTGTTGGTCGGCGGGGGCGGCGTGTTCGGCGGCGGCGTGTTGGTCGGCGGCGTACTCGTCGGCGTGTTCGGCGGCGGGGTGTACGTCGGCGTCGACGTGTCCTTGATGCTGTCCTCGTCCGGCTCCGCGAAGTCCACCTCGTCGACACCGTCCAGGGCCGACTCCATGAACGCCAGCCAGGTCTTCAGCGGCCAGTTGCCACCGAAGAACGCCTTGTCGTCGCTGTACGGGTCCAGGTCCGACTCACCGGTCTTGCCGGCCCGGTACACCACCGCCGTGGACAGCTGCGGCGTGTACCCGGTCCACCACGACGTCAGCGTCGCCGAGCCTTCCTTACAGCCGTCACACTCTTTGTTCTTGGCGCGGTCCTCGACGGCCACACCACCTGCCGTACCGGTCTTGCCGGCGACCGGGCGACCCAGCTTCTTCGCGCCGGTACCGGTGCCCTTCTTGACGACGTCCTGCAGGACGTAGTTCACGGTGCGGGCGACGTCCTGGTCGATCGTCTGCTTCTTCTGCTTGTCCAGGCTCTTCTCGCTCCACAGCACCTTGCCGTCCGGGCCCTTGACCTCCTTGATCACGTGCAGCGGTGCGTACAAGCCGTCGGCCGCGAAGGTCGCGTAGGCCTCGGCCATGTCGACCGCCGACGCATACGGGTCCGGACCGAGCACAGTCGACGGGTTGTCCCGGCCGGTCTCGAGGTACTTCGTCTTCGGGATGCCGGCCGCCTCGGCAGCGTCGACTACCTTGCTCGGGCCGTCCTCCATCTCGTTGTCGACCAGGTCGTAGAACGCCGTGTTGATCGACTGCTCCATCGCCTTCAGCAGCGTGACGTCGCCGTAGTCCCGGTTGAACTCGTTGCCGAGCTCCTGCCCCTGGATCTTGATCGGGCTGTCGCCCTGGAAGACGTCGTAGATGCTCTTGCCGTCCTTGAGCGCGGCGGCCAGTGCGAACGGCTTGAAGCTCGAGCCCGGCCGCGCCTTCGCGGTCGCCCAGTTCAGCTGACTCTTCAGGTAGTCGGGCCCGCCGTACATCGCGAGCAGCGCACCGGTGCCCGGCTGGACCGAGGCCATCCCGACGTGCAGATTGTCACGCTTGTCCGGCAGTTCGTTCTGCGCGGCCTCGATCATCTTCTTCTGCTGCGTGTAGCTGAAGGTGGTGGTCACCTTCAGTCCGCCGCCGGTGATCTGGTCCTCGGTGAAGCCGCGGGCCCGCAGCTCCTTGCGGGCCATGTCGAGCAGGAAGCCCTTCGGCCCCTGGAACCGGCTGCTCTTCTCCCTCGGGTTCAGCGTGGGGAGCTTGTTGGCGTACTGCGCCTGCAGCTTCGGCGAGATCGTGCCCATCTGCTGCATCCCGTTGAGGACGTACTGGTACCGCTCGATGATCCGCTTCTTGGTCCGCGGATCGTCGTCGTCGACGTCGAACACCGAGGGGTTGTTCAGTACGGTCGCCAGCAGGGCGGCCTGCGGAACACTGAGCTTCCGCGGGTCGGGCTGCTGGAAATAGGCGTCACCCGCGGCCGAGATGCCGTACGCACCCTTGCCGAAGTAGATCGTGTTCAGGTAGCCCTCGAGCGTCTTGCTCTTGTCCTGCTGCCGGCCGAGCTTGGTCGCGATGAACAGTTCCTGGAACTTCCGGGAGAAGGTGCGCTCCTGGGTCAGGTACATGACCTTGACGTACTGCTGGGTGATCGTCGACCCACCCTGCAACTGCTCACCGCGGGAGATGTTCCAGGCCGCCCGCACCAAGCCCTGCGGCGAGATCCCCGGGTTGGTCCAGAACGTCCGATCCTCGGCCGCGAGGACGGCGTCCTGGACGTGCTTCGGGATCTGCGCCAGCGGGACGGAGTGCCGGTTCTGCTCGTAGAACGAACCGAGCGGCTGCCGCGGGTCGGAGTAGGTCAGCGTCGTGGTGTTGGTCGCGAACTCCTTGTTCGGGTCCGGGATCTCCGTCGACTGGTAGACGATGAAGAACGTCGCGACCGATCCGATGATGCCGAGGAAGATGAGTGCGGTCAGCCAGCCGAGCACCCGAACCGCCCAGTGTTTCTTCCGCCGGGGTGGCGGGGCGGCCTTTCTACGAGCTTCACTCACTGTGCAATCCTCGACGATCTCGCGGAAGTCATTGCCCCACAGACTACGGTGGGTGTGGTAATACGCCCGAATCCGCTCCGGATGCTAGCAAGCCCGGTCAAGCCCGCGCAGCGGCCGGGTGATCGGCCTGTAAACGGTTACCCCGTGACATGCGGTGCGAGCAACGTCATGGCGATCAGCGCAGCCGGGAAGCAGGCCAGGAACATCGTGAACGTGTACCCCATGATGTCGCGCGCCTTGAGCCCGAGGATGGCGAGCGTCGGCAACATCCAGAACGGCTGCAACAGGTTCGCACTCGCCTCGCCCAGGTCGTACACGACGACCATCCAGCCGGAGTCGACGCGCAACTCGTTCGCGGCCTGGAGCACGTACGGCGCCTCGATCACCCACTTACTGCCACCGCTCGGGACGAAGATGCCGAGGATGCACGAGTAGAGCGCGACCAGCGGCGGGAACAGGAACTGGTTGCTCGCCTGCACGAGCCATCCGGCCAGCCGCGCGGAGATCCCGGTGTAGGCGATCATCCCGAAGATCCCGCCGTACAGCGGGAACTGCAGCAGGACGCCGGCTGCCGCCGGAGCGCCGTCACGCACCGCCCGGGCCATCCGCCACGGTCGCCAGTGCAGCAGCAGCGCCAGCAGGAACAGGATCAGGTTCACCGTGTTGAGGTCCAGCGCGCTGAAGAAGTTCTTGCCGCTGAAGTAGCGCACCAGGTAGACCACACCGAGCAGCACGATCAGCAGGCTGAACAACGGGGAGTGCTCCAGCCAGTCGCCGGGGCGGCGCGGCTCGTGGCGTTGCCCGTTGTACGCCGATCCGCGGCCGATGAGTGGTTTGAGCTCGATGCCGATGTCGTCCGCCGTCCGAGCAGTGTGTTCGCCCGGGGCGATGAACCATGCCATCGCGACACCGACGACGTACACGATCAGCGTGGCCAGGAGCGCCTGCCAGGTGAAGATCGTGTCGCTCAGCGGGATGATGCCGCTCGCATGACCGCCGGCCTTGATCACCTCCTGCACCGGCGCGGGGCTGCTGCTCGCACTCGCCACCTGAAGTGCCGCCGATCCGGACAGACCCTGCGCCCACACGGTTCCGAGTCCGAGGAACGCCATCGCGCCGAGCGCGCGGTAGTCCGCCTTCGGGACCTTGCGGGCGACCTCACGGGCCAGGATCGCCGCGAAGATCAGGCTGAACGCCCAGTTCAGGTACGACGCCAGCATCGCGACCGCGGCGACGAAGGCGACCGCCGACCGCGGATTCTGCGGGATCCGCGCCAGCCGCGTGATCAATCGGGCGACCGGGCCGCTGGTCGCGACGGCGTACCCGCCGATGATGATCATCGCCATCTGCAGCGTGAACGTGATCAGCGACCAGAACCCGGTGCCCCAGGCATCGACCAGCCCGAACCCCTTGGTCGCCTCCGGGTCGTCGGGACCCTTCAGCAACGGCTCACCGGTGCCCAGCCCGAACAGCAGCACCACGAAGGTGCCGACCAGGACGAACCCGAACGCGTCCGGGAGCCACTTCTCGGTGAACGCGGTGAACCGCAGTGCCACCCGGGCAAGCACGCCCTCGATGGCGACGTCGGCTCTGGCGTGCTTCGCATGACGGTCGGTCATTACTGTCCGCTCCCGAGCTATGGCTGAGTGTCACTCGATTAACGCAGCTCGGCGGCTGACGTGACAGGTTTCTCCGGCGCGCCGGGTGACGAAGGTGACAAAGTGATGCTTTGTCAAGAGTTGTCCACAGGCCTCGGACCTGCTTACAGTGACGCCACGATGTATCGAACCGATACATCAGGTCATGACAAACTAGACCGAGGAGGTGGCTCATGGGAAACCGCAGCGGGGTCCTGGAGCTCGCCGTACTCGGTCTGCTGCACGAAGCGCCGATGCACGGTTACGAGCTCCGCAAGCGCGTCAACGCCCAGTTCGGCTGGGGACGCGTGTTGTCGTTCGGTTCGCTCTACCCGTGCCTGAAGGCGATGCTCCGCAACGGGCTGATCACGGCCGACCCCGGGACGCCGGAGTCGGGTCGCCGGCCCAAGATCGTGTACACGATCACCGCCGACGGCAAGGACCACTTCGCGCACGCGATGCACGAAGCCGGCCCGTCGGCCTGGGAGGACGACACGTTCGGCGTCCGCTTCTCGTTCTTCGGCCGGACCGATCCGGCCACCCGGTTGCGCATCCTCGAGGGCCGCAAGGCCCGGATGGAGGAGCGGCTGGCCAACTTCCGGGCGGCGATGAGCCGGACGGCGGAGCGGGTCGACGCCTACACCCTCGAGCTGCAACGGCACGGCTTGGAGTCGGCCGAGCGCGAGGTCCGCTGGCTGAACGAGCTGATCGACGGCGAGCGGCGGCAACAGCGGCCCCCTGACCAGCACCACCCGCCTACCCAAGGAGAATCCAGATGACCTCGATCCGCGTGGCGATCGTCGGCGTCGGCAACTGCGCAAGCTCGCTCGTCCAGGGCGTGCACTACTACCGCGACGCGAAGCCCGACGAGCGCGTCCCCGGTCTGATGCACGTCGTGTTCGGTGACTACCACGTCCGGGACGTGGAGTTCGTGGCCGCGTTCGATGTCGACGGCAAGAAGGTCGGCCTGGACCTCGCCGACGCCATCGGCGCCAGTGAGAACAACACGATCAAGATCTGCGACGTACCGCCGACCGGTGTGACGGTGCAGCGCGGTCACACCCTCGACGGCCTCGGCAAGTACTACCGCGAGACCATCACCGAGTCCGACGCCGAACCGGTCGACATCGTTGCCGCGCTGCGGGCGGCGGCCGTCGACGTGCTGGTCTGCTACCTCCCGGTCGGCTCCGAGCAGGCCGCGAAGTTCTACGCGCAGTGCGCCATCGACGCAGGTGTCGCCTTCGTCAACGCCCTCCCGGTCTTCATCGCCGGCACCAAGGAATGGGCGGACAAGTTCACCGCGGCCGGCGTGCCGATCGTCGGCGACGACATCAAGTCGCAGATCGGCGCCACCATCACGCACCGCGTGCTGACCAAGCTGTTCGAGGACCGCGGTGTCACCGTGGACCGCACGTACCAGCTGAACGTCGGCGGCAACATGGACTTCAAGAACATGCTCGAGCGCGAGCGGCTGGAGTCCAAGAAGATCAGCAAGACCCAGTCCGTCACCTCGCAGCTGCGCGAGGAGATCGAGGACCGCAACGTCCACATCGGCCCGTCCGACTACGTCGCCTGGCTGGACGACCGCAAGTGGGCCTTCATCCGGCTCGAGGGCCGCAACTTCGGCGACGTTCCGCTGTCGCTGGAGTACAAGCTCGAGGTCTGGGACTCCCCCAACTCGGCCGGCATCATCATCGACGCCATCCGCGCCGCGAAGATCGCCAAGGATCGCGGCATCGGCGGCCCGATCCTCTCCGCGTCCTCGTACTTCATGAAGTCCCCGCCCGAGCAGTACGCCGACGACGTCGCCCGCGAGCAGGTGGAGAAGTTCATCCGCGGCGAAATCGACCGCTGACCCGCTCCGCTGAGCAGCCGACACACGCCGTCCCGGGTTCACCCGGGGCGGCGTGTTGCCGGGTGAGGCAGTACGTTCGGGCGTTGTGAGTTTGCTGTCCGTCGGTTGCGCGCAATGGACTCATCCTGCGTGGCCGCAGCCCGCGCGGGAGAAGCTGCGCTCGTATGCGACGTACTGCAACGCGGTGGAGAGCAACACGACGTTCTACGGGACGCCTTCGGTGTCGACAGTTGCTTCGTGGGCGGCGCAGACGCCGCCGAACTTCCGGTTCGTGGTGAAGATCCCGCAGGTCGTCTCGCACGAACGCCGGCTCACCAACGCCGACGCCGAGTTCCGCGCGTTCCTGACCGCGATCGAACCGCTCGGCCCGCGTAATCACGCGGTCTGGATCCAACTCCCGGCCGCCTTCGCACCGACAGACCTCGGGGCTCTCGCCGCGTTCCTCCATCAGGCACCGCGCGGACATCGGTACGCCGTCGAGGTCCGGCACCGTGCGTTCTTCGAGGACCCGCACGCCGCGGCGAACCTCGAACGCGTCCTGGCCCGGGTCGACGCCGAGTGGATCCCCTTCGACACCGGGACGCTGTTCGCCAGTCGACCGACCAGCTTCGCTGAACGCGACGCATGGATGAAGAAGCCGCGAGTAGCTCGCCGGACCCGCGCCCTGACCGGCCATCCGATCGTCCGCTACATCGGCCGCGACTCCATCGATGAGACCGTCGCCGGCTGGACCTATCTCGTCGACCTGGTCGTCACCTGGCTGTCCGAGGGTCGTTCACCGACGATCTTCCTGCACACCCCGGACAACGCCGAGGCCCTCAACCTCGCCCGGCGCTTCCACGCGACCGTCGCAGCCGTCGTTCCCGACCTGCCACCCCTCCCGGAGCCGGTCCCGACCGAGCCTCCGACCCTGTTCTGACCGTCAGTGGTTCGACCTCTCGATGCCGGCCTCTTTCGGCTGGTCGCGCGCGGTGTTTGACTGGCCAGTGGGGGGACCGGACGACCGGTCCGGGGCCGCGACAACCGGCCGCGGCCTTTCGGGTGAAAGGGGGCCCCGATGTCTGTGGCACAGACCGAATCCACGCTGCGCGACTACCTCGCCGCGTTGCTCAACGGCGGTGACTTCGCGTCGTACTTCAGCGACGACATCGTCTGCACGGTGATGGAGACCGGCGACGAGGTCCGCGGCCGCGACGCCGCGCGTGAGTACGTTGTCGCACTGCACACCCAACTGTTCGACGCCACACCGGAGGTCCGGAACATCGCGTTCGGTGACGGCATCGCGGCGCTCGAGGCGGTGTTCGTCGCCAAGCACACCGGGGAGTTCGCCGGCATCCCGGCCACCGGCGTGACGATCCAGTCGCCGTACAGCATCTTCTTCGATGTCGACGACGACGGCCGGATAACCGCGCTCCGGGCCTACTTCCCGATGATCGCGATCGTGCAGGAGCTGCAGGCGAAGGCCGCGGCCTCCTCGAACTAGCAGGAACTGACGCACCGGATGCGGGATACCCAGCATCCCGCATCCACTGACGCACGCGCGCGGAGTTATCCACAGCTACAAAGTTCGCCGCAGATTCCGGGTCCGATCTCCGTATGTTCTCCGCCGACCTCACAACTCGGGAGAACATCACATGCACCCCACCACCCGCACGCCAACCGTCACCCCCACCTCCTCGAACACCTCCACAACCCCACCGCCCGCCGCCCGCCCCCTTGGATTGCCCACCGCCTCGAGCTCCGGACCGAGCGGTGCGCTGGGCGGTGCGACGACGGGTGGTACGGCGACGGGCGGCGCGGCGGCCGCGCGTGCTGAGCGGCAGGCGCGGGCCGACTGGCTGATCACCGAGCTCGGCCGGCTCGCGGCCCAGGCCGAGGATCCGAACGATCGCGCCCGCATCCGCCGCACCGCCGACTCACTCGTCCGGCTCGCGATCGCGTTCCGCTCATGACCACAGCGACCCTCGCGCCGTACCCGGCCTCGGTCCCCGAGCTGTTCGCGGCGAGCGGCGAGACCGTCCGCGACCTCGCCGGCGCCGACCGCTCGGCGTGGAACGGCCACATCATCGAGTCCGCCGGCGTGATGCTCGGCCTCGCCCACTGGGACGGCACCCTCTACCTCGACCGCGAAGCAATCGTCGACCCGCTCCGTCACCTGTACGACCACGCAGGCGAACCCCGCCCGGACCAAACTCTGGTGGCGTACCGCGAGTCCCTGTCCACCCTCCTGCACGAGCACGCCCACTTCCTCGGCCCCGAAGACGCCAGCCAGGAAGCCGCCCGCGAAGCCTTCACCAAGCCCGGCAGCCGCCCATTGGAAGAAGGCGTCACCGAGGCCTGGGCTCACGACCACCTCGACGAGTTCATCCGCCGCCTGGGCATCGACAAGGTTGCCCCCGGCATCAATACCGTTCGCACCGACGGCTACTACGCCGCCTTCGTCCCCGCCATTCGCGAACTCACCACCCACCTCGACACCCACAACGGCTTCCCTCCGGGCCACACCCTTACCCTCCTGAACCGCCAAACCGCCGCCGGCCAGTTCCCCCTGCTCACCGACCTGACCTGCACAGCCCACTGCGCCGAACCCACCCCCGAAAGCAAAGCCCACTTGGAGTCCACCCTCCGCACGTCCCTGGCCAGCCTGGAACCCTTCGAACTGATCCCACCCCAACAAGCAACCCAGAACTCGCTGTCCACAGCCGCCCAACTGCTCACCAGCCTCCACCAGACAACCAACCACCCGCTCCCGGGACAGATCGACCGCGGACAGGCCGTCCGGGGAGGTCCTCACCCCGGTCACGCCGACGCCTGCACGCTCCCGCCTCCGCAGGACGTGACGCCGACCGCTGCACCGTCGCCCCACGACACAGCCTTCGCCGGCCTACCCGCCCCAACGCACGCATCCCGCCCCACGACGCCTCCCCACGGCGGGCCCGCCCGCAGACCACCCAACGCACCCCAGGCCCGGAAGTCGTTCACAAGAAGGGAATAGCAGGTCTTCCAACTGATGTGGTGAGCCGGTTTCCGCCAACGAAGATGTGGACGATCGCCGCCCGGGGTGAGCATGCCCGGCGTGATGAAGGTTGGTGTGGCGAGGGTTGGTGTGGCGAGGGCTGGTGTGGCGAAGGCCGGCGTGACGAAGGGCCGGCGTGACGAAGGGCCGGCGTGACGAAGGGCTCGCGTGACGAAGGCTGGATGATGGGGCGTGGGGGTTGTTGTAGCCGTGGATCTATGGAGGGTTTTCTCCGTCTGGCGAGGCAGAATCCTCCACTGTCGTGCGGAAAATCCTCCTAGGTTTTCCCGGTCGGCCGTGCCGATTCGGTGCGCGAGCCACCCGGCGAACACGCCGAAGTCAACCGCCGCCTAGATTGCTCGGCTCTGCGGACATCACCCCTCCGCACGCGGCGGCGGACAATCGATGGGAGGCTGGACCGGTCAGTTGACTCGTACGGAGTGAGCGGAGGCGTGCACGTGGAGCTCGAGGTGGAGGCGTCGGGGATCCTGTCCGACCTGGTGGACCTGCGACGAGCTCTGCATCGGGAACCCGAAGTCGGGCTGGTTCTGCCGCGGACTCAAGAACTGGTCCTGGATGCCCTGTCCGGGTTGCCGCTCGAGGTGAGTACGGGCCGCGAGCTGACCTCGGTGGTTGCCGTGCTGCGTGGTGGCGCGCCGGGACCGACCGTCTTGTTGCGAGGCGACATGGACGGCCTGCCCGTGGCAGAGGAAACCGGGCTGCCCTACGCAGCCGAGAACGGGAACATGCACGCCTGTGGACATGATCTGCACACCGCTGGACTCGCCGGTGCCGCCCGGTTGCTCAGTGCACATCGGGAGGAACTGCGCGGCAACGTCATCTTCATGTTCCAGCCAGGCGAAGAAGGTCTCGACGGCGCCGGCTACATGCTGCGCGAAGGTCTCCTGCACGCGAGCGGTGACAAGCCGATCGCGGCGTACGCGCTGCATGTCTGGTCGCAGGCAGAGAAGGGAACGTTCCAGCTACGGCCCGGGACGATGATGGCGAGCTCCAACCAGTTGCACATCACCGTGCGCGGCAAGGGTGGCCACGGCTCGATGCCGAACACCGCAGTGGATCCGGTCCCGGTCGTTGCGGAAATCGTGCTCGCGCTGCAGGCGTACACCACGCGGCGCGTCAACGTGTTCGACCCGGTGGTGATCACGGTGACGCAACTCGAAGCAGGCGTCGCGATCAACGTCATCCCGAACACCGCCCGCTTGGGTGCCACCGTACGAACGTTGTCGGATGCAACGCTCGACCAACTCACCCGCGAACTCCCCGCTCTGGCGCAGCGGATCGCGGCGGCGCACGGTTGTACGGTCGACGCGCGCCTCGACCCGCAGTACCCGGTCACGGTGAACGACGCCGCCCGTACGGCGGAAGCGACCGACGTACTCACCAACGCATTCGGCACGAACCGCGTGCAGCGGTTGGAGTTCCCGCTGATGGGCGCCGAGGACTTCTCGATGGTGCTCCGCGAAGTCCCAGGCACCTTCGTCATGGTCGGCGCCCGCCCCGACGACGTCTCCGCCGAGGAAGCCCCCTCCAACCACTCCAGCATCGTCCGCTTCGACGACACAGTCCTCGCCGACACCGCTGTAGCCCTTACCCACCTGGCCACCCAGCACCTCATCCCCACCCAGCCCCAGTAGCCAGGCCTTTCTCCCCGCCCAAGCCCCCTCAGCACGGCCGCCGCAGACTGCACGGGGCAGCACGGGGCGGAGGGGCCGCGGGGACGTCTGAGTGGCAGGGCCTGGGGCGGCGGGCGTGGAGTCAGGTTGGGTTGGCCAGGTGGGTGTTGATGCGGGTCAGCAGGGTGAAGAGCTGGGTACGGTCGGCAGCACTCAGGGGTGCGGTGATGTGGGCGTTCGCCGAGGCAAGAATGTCGTCGAGTTCGGCCAGGCGGCGTTGGCCGGCGGGGGTGATGGTGATGATGTTGCGGCGCTTGTCCGACGGGTCAGGGGCGCGGCGGATCCAGCCGCCTGCGCTCAGTTCGTTGAGGACGGCGACGAGATCGCTCTTGTACACGCGGGCCCGACCGGCAATCGCGGCCTGGCTGGCGGGGCCGAACTCGGCAAGCGCAGCAAGTACGACGTAGTGGTCCTTGTGGGCGCCCACCGCGCGGAGTGCGTCAGCCGCGACGCGCTGGGTCTGTGCCGCGGTCATACCGAGCAGCCGTGACAGCTGGCGTTTGAGGCGCTCCGGCGTCTCGTCGCCGTGATCGAACCGCAGGTCGCCTTCCATGGAAATCAGCATACGCGATTGCGTTAGTCGGACTAACGATCTACAGTCGTGGGCAAGGCCAACGTTAGTACGGCTAACTATCTAGGAGATTCCGCCATGACCGGACTGCAAGACCTCATCGACCGTGCCGAACTGACTGACCTTGTCGCGCGCCACAGCCTGTGGATCGACGAGCGGCAGTACGACGAGAGCGATCGCATCTTCACCGAGGACGTCGTACTCACCTCTCGTCACGGTGACGCACAGGGCATCGCGGCGCTCATCGAGACCGCGAAGGCGCGGCACGACAAGTACGTACGCACGCTGCATACCAAGTCGAACCTCGTGATCGAACTCCACGGTGACACCGCCACAGTGCGCGCGCACGACACCGCCGTCTATGTACTCGACGACAAAACCGAGGCGATCGCTGCCGCAGTCCACCGGTACGAGGCCCGCCGCACATCCAAGGGCTGGCGTTTCAACCACCTCGAAGTCGAACCGGTAGCCCTCACCACCCCACTCACACGAGCCCTCTGACCGAATGCCAGACACCCGGACCACCAACCGACACACCTGACACGACCGCGGGTCAACTGCCGTGGCCGCCGACGGCCCGTCGCGGCGGGGACGGCCCCGTCGGCGGGGACGGCCCCGTCGGCGGGGACGGTCTGTGCAGGCTGTGGTGGGGGTTGGGACCAGATCCTGCCGCTCTGCCGCCCGTACCATGGATCGGCTGCTACACCCGTGAGCCAACTGCGATGGGTGTGAACAGGATGCGGTGGGTTCTGACCTGAAATTGCCTGTTCAACCCCACCGGTACTGGTACACACCCCCACGAGGTGGCTGCGCGGCGCAGACAGGCGCGTGGTGGCAGAGCGCGTGGTGGCAGAGCGCGTGGTGGCAGAGCGCGTGGTGGCAGAGCGCGTGGTGGCAGAGCGCGTGGTGGCAGAGCGCGTGGTGGCCGGCCGAGCGGCGGGTCAGCGCGCGGCCAACTACGGTGGGCGTGAACAGGACGTGGTGGGCTCCGACCTGAAATTGCCTGTTCAACCCCACCACCACATGCGCACACCCACCAGACGTGACTGCATACGAACAGGTCCACGGCAGCCGAGCGCGTGGTGGCCGAGCGCATGACAGCCCAGCGCGTGGCACCTGGGCTCGTGGTGGCCGGCCGAGCGGCGGGTCAGCGCGCGGCCAACTACGGTGGGCGTGAACAGGACGTGGTGGGCTCCGACCTGAAATTGCCTGTTCAACCCCACCGGTACTGGTACACACCCCCACGAAGTGGCTGCGCGGCGCAGACAGGCGCCTGGTGGCAGAGCGCCTGGTGGCAGAGCGCCTGGTGGCAGAGCGCGTGATGGCAGAGCGCGTGGTGGCAGAGCGCGGCGGGTGTGTGGTGGTGCGTGGGGAGGAACCCGGGGCCGTCGGTCTCGGTGGGAACGGCGGCCCCCGGGGGTTCGGTGGGCTGGTGATACTCGGCTGGTGCACCCGGGCTTCGCGCGCCCCGGGGGTTCGGTGGGCTGGTGATACCCGCTTGGTGCACCCGGGCTTCGCGCGCCCCGGGGGTTCGGTGGGCTGGTGATACCCGCTTGGTGCGCCCGGGCTTGGCGCGCCCCGGGGTACGCACCTGGCGCTACTCGCTTGGTTCCGTCAGCGCTCCCAGCGGCGCCGCCTTGGTCGGTCCCCGCGGGCTTGGTTGGTGGGACGCGGGTGGTGCCGAGTTGGTTGGGGTCAGCCGGTGGTTACTCGGACGGTGTAGGCGCCGCGGCTGCCGTAGGTGGAGTAGCCGGTGTTGAGGGGGTTGCCGTAGCCGGTGTTTTCGATGCGGAGGTAGTAGCGGCCGGCGGTGACCTGGCGGCTGAGGGAGGCGCTGAGGCCGGTCGGGGTGGCGGAGTTGGATTGGCCGGAGGCAGGGTCGGCGGTGGCGACGACGGCGCCGGAGGAGTTCAGGAGTTGGAGTTTGATGTCGAGGTTGCCGCCGGACGGGGCCGCGTTGGCGGCGAAGGTGAAGGTGCCGGCGGAGAGGTCGATGCGGAAGGTGTCGACATCGGAGTCGTTGGCGTAGTTGCCGGAAACGGCGGTTCCGAGGGTCAGCGCAGTCGCGTCACCCGTACCGTTGCCGTGGTCGTCGCCGCGCAACGCGAGCCCGTTCTGGCCGGCGACCGCGAAGTCGTCCTCCTTGTTGTTGGCGCCTGAGTACTCGCCCTTGCTCCATTGGCTGATCGCCTTGGAGTAGCCGACGCCCATGATCGGGGCCCAGGCGCCGTGGCCGGCGTAGTACCCGACCGACGAGGTGCCGTCGTGCGACAGGCCGACGTTGTGACCGGCTTCGTGCGACGCGGCCTCGGCGATGTTCTTCGCACCGGTGCCGACGCCCTTGGTGAAGACGAGAGCGGGCTGGTAGTACGAGTGGTTGCTGGTGTTGTCGTACACGCCGACGTACGCGACGCCGCCGCATCCGCACCCGGACTGGTACCAGGTGGTCGGGTCGATCAGGACACGGGTGCCGTACTGCTGGTCGGACGACCCGGAGCGGGTGATCGCGGACGCCGCGGGTTCCTGCGTGGTGACGTCGACGTCGAACGGCGCGTAGTCCTCGGCGATGCGGGCCCAGACGTCGCGGACCACGTCCTGCTCGGCCGTACTCCAGTTGTTCGGGTTGCCGTCGGTGTCGTACGGCGTGACGTTGACGGTGGCTGGTTTGCCGCCGGTGTTCCACGCCGTACCGGTGATGGTGTGGCCGTCGAAGTCGAGGTAAATGACCCGGTTCGAGCCGGGCTTGCTGTGCAACTCGAAGGCCGGTCCGGTCGCACCGGCGACGGCGCGCTTGGCCCAGCGGGGTGACGCCGCGGCGGACGACTTCAGTTCGGGCGCGGTGGCGACGGGTTCGCGGTAGAAGAGCCTGCCGCCGCGGTCGAGCCAGGCGCTTCGGTCGGTGGCCAGGATTTCGCGGAGGTGGTCGGCGGGCACCTTGTTCTGGGCGGCGACCTCGGCGAGCCGTGACTCGACGCGGCTGAGCGCGGTCTTACCGGGCAAATCCTGACCGAGCACCTGGTCGATCGGCAGTGGCGACGGCTGCTGGGCGCCGGCCTGGTTGCCGAGCGCGACGGCCAGGCCGCCGAAAACGACGGCGCCGGCACAGGCGAGCCCGGCGACGCGGCGGGCGCGGAAACGGGCGAACGGAGAGGCGGAATGGGGGCGGGGGCGGTTAGGCATGGGGCGGGAACTCCTCGGGTACTCCGGCGTGCCTCACTTGACATACTTACGAGCGGTGTGCGCGGACGCACTGTGCGTAGCCTGCCGGATTGTCCCTGCCGCTGTATAGATTCAGCTCAGGATTTAACGCCGAGTTGGGAGGGGTCTCGATGCGCTACATGATGATCTTCAAGGGCAGCGACGAGTTCGAGGCCGGGCAGCCGCCGAGCGCGGAGGGCGTGACGGCGATGGGCCTGGTGATGGCCGAGATGGCCGAGAAGGGTGTGCTGCTCGCGGGTGACGGCCTGCTGCCCAGCTCGTACGGCTTCCGGATCCAGCTCGACCAGGGCAAGCGCCGCGTGGTCGACGGTCCGTTCGCCGAGACCAAGGAGCTGATCGCCGGGTTCTGCCTGATCGAGGTCGCGTCCCGCGAGGAGGCGATGGAGTGGGGCTGGCGTTGCCTGGCGGCGGACGCGAAGACCATCGGCGACCCCGAGTCGACCGGGTTGCTGGAGATCCGGCCGGTCGCGACGGCCGAGTTCTTCGGGGACAACTACACGCCCGAGGCGCAGGAGCGCAACGAGCGCACGTTCCAGAAGGCCGCCGAGAACCTTCAGAACAGCAGCACCTGACGGGTCGACCGGCCGGCCCCCAGGTCGTCGAAGGCCTCGTTCAGTTCGTCGAGCCGCACCGTCGCGCTGAGCAGCCGATCGACCGGCAGGCGGCCGGCGCGGTACAGGTCGACGTACCGCGGGATGTCGCGCGACGGCACCGACGAGCCGAGGTACGAGCCCTTCACCGTGCGCTCCTCCGCGACCAGGCTGACCGCGGGCACGCTGAAGGACTGCGACGGATGCGGCAGTCCGACCGTGACCGTGGTGCCGCCGCGGCGCGTCGCGGCGTACGCCTGCTCAAGCACCTTGGCACTCCCGACCGTCTCGAAGGCGTACTCCGCGCCACCGCCGGTCGCCGCGCGGACCTGTTCAACGGCGTCGGCGTCCCGCGCATCCACCACCGCGGTCGCGCCCAACTCTCGCGCGAGGACGAGCTTCGACGGTACGACGTCCACCGCGACGATCGGATGCGCTCCGACGAGGACGGCACCGAGCAACGCCGACAAGCCGACGCCGCCCAGGCCGAAGACCGCCGTACTGCGACCTGCCTGGACGCGGGCCGTGTTCACCACCGCACCCACACCGGTCATGACCGCGCAGCCGAAGAGCGCGGCGATCTCCGCAGGGATCGACGCATCGATCGGCACGGCCGAGCGCGCGGAGATCACCGCATGGTCGGCGAACCCGGACACCCCGAGGTGGTGGTGCAGCGAACCGTCGGAACCGGTGAGGCGGCGAGTGCCGGCGAGCAACGTGCCGGCGGTGTTGGCCGCGGCGGCAGGTCCGCACAACGCGGGTCGCCCGTCCGAGCACTCCGAACACTCACCGCAGGCAGGAACAAAGGCACAGACAACCGCATCCCCCGGTGCGAAACCAGGGGCCTCCGACGCCACCACCTCACCGGTCGCCTCGTGACCGAGCAGCATCGGCATCACCCGCGGCCGCGACCCGTCGATCACCGACAGGTCCGAATGGCACAGCCCGGCCGCGCGGATCCGGATCAGCAGCTCCCCCGGCCCCGGTGCCGCAAGCTCGACCTCTTCCACCTGCAGCGGCCGCGACTCGGCGTACGGCGCGGACCGGCCCAGCTCCCGCAGTACGGCGCCACGCACGATCATGGCGTGATCCCGTCAAGGGCCGCGCGGATCGCGTCCGGCACCGGGACCGGGCGCCGATCGTCCCGCCCGACGAAGACATGCACGAACCGGCCCGTCGCGGCCGGCTCGGCGGAATCCTCACGGAACAAGGCGATCTCGTACCGCACGCTCGATGTCCCGAGCTTCGCGCACCGCAACCCGGCGTCCACCACGCCGGGAAACGACAGCGACTGCTTGAACGTGCACTGCGAGTCCACGCACAGCCCGATGATCTCGCCGCGATGGATGTCGAGGCCACCACGGCGGATCAGGAAGTCGTTGATGACCGTGTCGAAGAAGCTGTAGTACTCGACGTTGTTGACGTGGCCGTAGACGTCGTTGTCCTTCCACCGCAGCGTGATCGCCAGGTGGTGCGGATACGCGGCCCGGTCCATACGTCCCAGCCCTCAGGGCTTGCGACCGACACCCACCCACAGGCTGCACATGATGTCGGTGAACTCGCCCTTGTCGACCAGCTCCTGCGTCTCGTCGTCCGGGTACCACCGGAACGGCGACACGACACCCGGCTCGATCAGCTCGGTGCCGTCGAAGAAGCGAGTGACCTCTTCCTTGCTGCGCACCTGCGCCTCGCCGCCGTCGGCCTTGTAGACGACCATCGCGCGCTCCCACAGTTCGGGCGCGAAGTCCGGCGTGCAGTGCGAGAAGATCAGCAGCGATCCCGGCGCGAGCGGCTCGACCAGCTGACGGACCAGGTCGTACGGCTTCAGGTGGTCGGGCAGGTAGTGGAAGACGCCGACGATGCTCAGCGCGACCGGCTTGCTGAAGTCGATGAGCTCCTTGACCTCTTCGGACTCCAGGATCGCCTGCGGCTCGGTGACATCGGCCTGCAGGTACGCCGTCCGCCCTTCCGGTGAGCTGACCAGCAGCGCGCGCGAGTGGGCCAGCACGATCGGGTCGTTGTCGGCGTACACGACGTGGGCCGACGGGACGATCTTCTGGACGACCTCGTGCAGGTTCGGTGCGGTCGGGATGCCGGTGCCGATGTCGAGGAACTGCGTGATGCCCTGCTCAGCGGCGTACTTGGCCGCGCGGTGCATCCACATCCGGTTGGCCCGGGCGGCGGTGCGGAAGCCGGGGAACGCCTGCAGCAGGTGCTCGGCGGCCTGCCGGTCGATCGCGAAGTTGTCCTTGCCGCCGAGGAAGTAGTCGTACACCCGGGCACCGTGTGGGCGGTCGAGCTTGAGCTGCTCGTACATCCGCGGGTCGACGTCGGCGTCCTGCGATTCAGCCATAGAAATCCCATCCGCGCTGCGGCTCGAAAGCGATGAGCCATCGTAACCGGTGCACAACGGTCTGTGACACCGCAGAACGACAGTACCGCTCCTCGCCGCCGATGCCATCAGCTCCGGCGCGTCCCGCGACGGCCTTAACAGAGGATTGAAGCAAGCGCCCAACAACATCCTGCGCACTGTGACCGCTCGGGGCCGGTCTGATTGGCGCAGGCGGCGGATACAGTGCTCGCGTGCGGTTCATCCGGGATCTGTGGACGCTGCTGCAGCGGCGGGATTTCCGGCGGCTGTTCGCGGTGCGGTTGAGCTCGCAGTGCGGTGACGGGGTCTTCCAGGTCGCGCTCGCGTCGTACGTGCTGTTCTCCCCGGAGCGGGCGCCCGATGCCGCCGCGATCGCGGGGCTGTTCGCGGTCTCGCTGTTGCCGTACTCGATTCTCGGGCCGTTCACCGGCGTACTGCTCGACCGGTGGTCACGCCGCCAGATCCTGTTCGGTGCGAACCTGACCCGAGCCGCACTGGTGATCGGGATCGGCGCAATCGTCGCCGCCGACAACACAGGGATCCTGTTCTACACCGCCGTACTGCTCACGCTCGGCGTCAACCGGTTCCTGCTCTCCGGACTGTCCGCGGGCCTCCCGCACGTGGTCGAGCGCGGCGAACTGGTGATGGCCAACGCGGTCACGCCCACCTCGGGTACGGCGGCCTTCCTGGTCGGCGGCGGGATCGGCGCCGGGGTCAAGCTGCTCGCCGACTCGGACCTCGTCGTCCTCGGCCTGACCGTCGTCATCTACGCGACCGCCGCGCTGCTCGCTCTCCGGTTGCAGCGCAACCAGCTCGGCCCGGACCTGAACGGCGACGAGCCCGGCGTCCTCGAAGCGCTCCGCACGATCGCGGCCGGCCTGGTCGACGGCGGCCGGCACCTCCGCGAGCGCCGCCAAGCCGCGCTCGGCCTCGCGGCGATCGGCTCACTGCGGTTCTTCTTCGGGCTGATGACGGTCGCGATGATCCTGCTGTACCGCAACTACTTCTACGGCCCGGGCGAGCTGGATCGAGCGTTCGGTGGACTCGCGATCGCGACCGGTGCGGTCGGTGCCGGCCTGTTCGTCGCCGCGCTCGTGACGCCCTGGGGCACGCGCGTGCTGTCGCTGCGGCAGTGGATCACGCTCCTGTTCGCGATCGCCGCCGTGGTGACCGTGGTACCGATCGGGCTCTACACCCAGGTCGCGATGGTGATCGGCGGCTTCCTGGTCGGGTTCTGCGCGCAGGGCATCAAGATCAGCGTCGACACCCTCGTCCAGACGGGTGTCGACGACGTGTACCGCGGGCGTGTGTTCGCGCTGTACGACATGATCTTCAACGTCGGGCAGGTCTCCGCGGCCGCGCTCGGCGCGGTGATCCTGCCCGCCACCGGCAAGTCCTACGCGGTGCTCGCGCTGATCGCCGCCGGTTTCGCGCTGACCGCTGTGGTGTACTCCCGGGCCTCGCGGGATTCACGTACCGCGCAGGGCGGTGATCGGCTGGATGGCGGAGGCTTTCCAGGCGGGGTAGGTACCGGCGACCAGGCCGATGAGCGCACCCAGCAGGGGTGACCCGAACGCGAGCCAGTGGTCCAGGATCGGCGTCCAGTCCCGGATCCACGAGACGCCGACGGTGAGGATGACGCCGACCGCCGTCCCGAGCAGACCGCCGAGGAAACCGACGATCACGCTCTCCACCAGGAACTGCACCGCGATGTGCCGGCGCGCGGCACCGAGGGCCCGGCGCAGACCGATCTCCGAGATCCGTTCCAGCACGGACAGCAGCGTCACGTTCGCGATCCCAAGACCACCGACGAGCAGCGCCACCGCGCCGAGCAGCAGGAACAGCGCGTTCAGATCGGACTCGACCCCCTGACGGACGGGGCCCTGCTTCGGCGGCGCGTCGACGCTCAGCCGGCTCGGGTCGTTCGGCTCGATCGCGATCGGTGCCTGCTCCGCGATCAGCTGCGCGGCGCCGACCGCCGTGCGGATCTCGACCGCGTCCGGCGCCTCGAGGTCGTACGCCGTCCGCGCCGTACCGTTCGGCATGATGACCGCGTCGTTCAGGTCGGCGCGACCGCTGACGGAGTCGAGGATGCCGATCACCGTGTAGGGCTCGTCGCCGATGAACACGGCCGGCTGCGAGTCGACACGGTTGATGCCGAGCCGCTCCGCCGCGTGCTTGCCGAGCACCACCACCTTGTCGGCTCGCCGATCGTGGCCCTCGTCGAAGAACCGGCCGGTCTGCAGCATCGCGCGGACGGCGTCCCAGAGTCCCGCCGATCCGGCCATCACTTGGAGCGCTTTCCCGGTGTTGCCGTCGACACCGGTCACGTTCTGGACCAGATCGTCACCGATCTCCAGGACGCTGACCGTGCCGGCCGCCTCGACGCCGTTCAGCCGGGTGAGCCGCTCGGGCGCGTTCCACGGGAGCTGGGTCGCTGCCTCCTCGCCGTTGTCCTCGGGCTGAACGACCACCCGCGTCGCAGCCGCGAGGTCGAATCGCTGCGTGATCTGACCGGCGGCCGTCTGCCCAAGCCCGACCGTCGCGACCAGCGCCGCGACTCCGAGCACGGTGCCGAGCGTGGTGAGGATCAACCGCGTCGGTCGCGCGGCGACGCCGGCCAGCGCCTCGTCCAGCAGGTCTCTGACTGCCGGCCGAGATCTGAACCGGCGACGCCGCGCCGTGGACGGCCCGCCGGCCGGATCCGGGGGGCCTGCCTGGGTTACCACTGGAGAGTCCCGTCGACGATGCGCACCTGACGCTGGGCCCGGCGGCTGACGTGGTCGTCGTGGGTGATGACGGCCAGCGTCATCCCCTCGGCGTGCAACTCGTCGAAGACCTGCAGGATCGCCTCCGCGTTCGCGCTGTCCAGGTTGCCGGTCGGCTCATCCGCGAGCAGCAGACTGGGTTCGGCGACCAGCGCCCGCGCGATCGCGACCCGCTGCCGTTCACCCCCCGACAACGTCGTCGGTGCGAACTCCATCCGGTGCGACAACCCGACGCGCTCCAGTGCGACCCGTGCGCGCGCCATTCGCTCCCGCCGCGGCACGCCGACGTACACCATCGACAGCGCGACGTTCTCCAGGACGGTGCGGTGGTCGAGCAGATGGAACGACTGGAACACGAACCCGATCCGCTCCCCGCGCAGGACCGCCCTCCGCCGTTCGCGCAGCTTCATCGTGTCGACACCGTCGAGCCGGTAGACGCCGTCCGTCGGGTTGTCGAGCAAACCGAGCAGATGCAGCAGCGTCGACTTGCCGGACCCGGACGGCCCCACGATCGACAGGTACTCCCCCTCCCTGATGGTCAGGTCCACCCCCTTGATCGCCCGTACTTCGGGAGGTCCGGGAAAGAACCGCCGGACGCCGATCATCTCGACCACCGGCGCCGGTACCGCGACCGCGTGGTTCATCGTCCGACCACCACCTGATCGCCTTCGGCCAGCTTCGCGTCGCCCTTCGGCGTGACCTGCGCGAACCCGTCCGCGGTCAGCCCGACCGTGACCGGCACCAGCTCCACCTTTCCGTTCCGCAGTACTTCGACGCGCGCCGCGCCGTCCGATCCGGACGTCAACGCGGCCACGGGTACGGCGAGAACCTTGCCGCTGGTGCTCTGCACGGGGATCGTGACGCGCACGTTCGCGTCCCGAAGCAGCGACAACTGGCTCGCGGTCAGCGTGTTCGGTGCGACGACCACGTCGTACTGCGCACCGTTCTTCGTGATCCGGCGGACCTTGCCGGCCACGGACACGCTCTCGCCGAGATCGAGCGTCGCGGCCATCCCCGCCTTCAGCCGCTGCGCCGTCTCCGCATCGACCTTCACTGTGACGACCAGCGACGCACCGCTCGCCGACATCACCACACCGTTGACGGTGCCGCCGCGCTCGACCTTCACGTCGTCGACCCGGCGCGGCAGCGTCTTCACGTAGACCACCTCGGACACCGGCAACGGCGTACCGGCCTTGAACTCGGCCTCGTTGCGCGCGGTCTGGGCGTCCGCGAGGTTCTCCTCGGCGTCGTCGACCGCGCCCTGCTGCACCGAGAGGTCCTTCGCCTCTGCGTCCTTGGCGGCCTGGAGCTGGGACTGTGCCTGCCGCAGCTGCTTCTTCGCGGCGTCCACCTGCTTCTTCGCCTGATCGACCGCCTGGGTGAGCTGCTCCTCCGCGCCCGGCGCGTCGTACCCGGCCTGCTCGTACAGGCGTTCCACGGCCGCAGAAGTGTCCAGGTCGTACTCGTCGTCGACGTCGCCGGGATCGAGGCCGAGCCGGTCGAGCGTCTGCTCGAGCTGCAGCACGTCCGGCCCCTTGCTGCCCGGCGACAGCGTGCGGTACATCGGCAGCACACCGGCCAGCCCGATCACCGGCCGCCCGGTGATCTCGAGCAACGCCTTCCCCTCGGTGAGCGTGGATCCGACCGCGGGGACCTTGCCGGTCACGATCGGCGCCGTCTTGATCCCACTGGTCTCGACCCGGATGTTCACCGCACCGTCGAACGAGGCGTCGCCCCGGCCGACCACCTTGCTGGACAACGCCTTTTTCGCCACCGGCACCGTGATCTGCGAGGCCTTCGGCGGCGCGGTCTTCGCGGCGGCGTCCTCCGGCGAGGTGATCCGGCTGCCCGCGACCACGCCGACGCCGAGCGAGGCCACCGCCACTCCGGCCACACTCACCAGCACCCGGCGCCTCGACTTGGGCGAAGCGGTCACCGGTTCGCCATTTCGTCGCGGTACGCCTCGAGCTCGGCCTTGTGCTGATCGACGAACTCCCGCTCGGCCTCGTACTGCACCAACTTGTAGGTGTCGCCGTACCCCTTGGCCTTGCACTTGTGGTCCGCCACCGCGAGCTCGATCTCCGACGTGCGCAGTTCGGCCAGCTTCGCCGCGTCGACCTTGTCGAACGACGGCGGCCCGATGACGGTCTTGGACGGGCCGTTCTTTTCCGGCGGTTTGTTCCCGGTCAGCTCGTCGAGCTGCTTCTGGATCTGCTGGCGCGGATCGTTGATCGTCTTCAGTCCGGAATGCCCGGCGTCGGCCATGCAGTCGCTCCAACCGGAGGTCGCGTCCACGACCCGCTGGTCGGACTCGATCCGCTTCTGCAGCGCCTGGATGTCCTTGAACAGGCTCTCGAACTTCTTGAAGTCCAGGGTCCGGCCACCGTCCTCGCCGTACACCTGCTTCACCGCCTTGCCGCGGCAGCCGAGGTCGGTGGCGTTGTTCGTGCTCGGCCCGTCCTCGCCGCTGCCCTGGATCACCACGGCGCCGTTGCCGGTCGCGTTCGGGCCGTTCAGCGCCTTGTCGTACGCCTTCTGCGCGGACGGCGACAGTGCCGACCGGATCTTGGTGTTCGGATCCGAGTCGTCGGCACCGGCCTTCGACCAGTCGATCGTGCTGATGCCGTACCCGTACTGCTCGGCGAACTTGTCCGGCGGCAGGTCGAACGCGTCGCTGAACTTGCCCTTCCCGCCCTGCTCCGGCGGTACGGCGACGTACTCGAAACCGGCCGTCTTCATGCAGGCGGCGGTGGCGTCCTCGACCTTCCGCTGCTTCGCGAGCTCCTCCTCGCTCGGCTGCTGCGGGCCGCCGGCACGCCGCGCGATCGTGAACCCTCCGCTGCCGACCGAGCTGACGAAACCGTCGCCCAGGTACTCCGCGAGCGGGCTCTTGTCCCCGGTGCTGTCCCCCGACGCGACCGGCGCCTTGTCGTTGCCGCAGGCAGCGAGCGCGAGGACCGCCATCAGGGCGAGAGCTGAACGTGTCGTCTTCATGGTCGTGGAGCGTGCCGCCGGGGCCGTGAAGAACCTGTGAAGGACCGGTTTGCACCCGATGCTCTCAGCCGATCTTCATCGGATTCTCATCTCTTTCCGCGACATTGAGACCGTGGCAGCACGGATCCTGGTCGCGGAGGACGACCGCAAACAGGCAGAGCTGATCCGGCGGTACCTCGAGCGCGAGGGGCACCTGACCGTCGTCGTGCACGACGGGCGGGAGGCCATCGACGAGGCCCGCCGGCGCAGCCCCGACCTGTTGGTGCTCGACGTGATGATGCCGAAGGTCGACGGTCTCGACGTCTGCCGCGTCCTGCGCGCGGACGGCGACGTGCCGATCATCATGCTGACCGCCCGCTCCACCGAGGACGATCTGCTGCTCGGTCTCGATCTGGGCGCGGACGACTATCTGACCAAGCCGTACAACCCGCGCGAGCTGGTCGCCCGGATCCGGACGGTCCTGCGCCGGACCGGGAGCCGCGCCGAGGGCCAGGTGTACCGCGTCGGCGACCTGGAGATCGATCCGGGTCGGCACGAGGTCCGGCTGGCTGGCGAGCTGATCGAGCTGACGCCGGCCGAGTTCAAGATCCTCGCCTGCCTGGCCGCTTCGCCGGGGCGGGCGTTCTCCCGGCAGCAACTGCTCGAGCACGCGTTCGGCTTCGATCACTACGTTTTCGACCGCACCGTCGACGTCCACGTGATGAACCTGCGGAAGAAGATCGAACCGTCACCGAGCACCCCGACGTACCTGAAAACGGTGTACGGCGTGGGGTACAAGCTCGCGGACAAGGTGGCGAGCCATGCGTCGTAGCGTGCTGGTCCGGTTTCTCGCGCTGTCGCTCGCGGTCGCCCTCGGCGCCGTGATCGCCACCGCGGTGATCGCGACGTACAGCACGTCGGAGAAGCTGCAGGGCGAAATCGATGCGAACACGGGCCAGTTGCAGGTCGACGGCCAGATCTACGCCGAGCTGTCGAAGTACGCCGTCGACCATCCGAGCTGGTCGGGTGTGGACAAACTTGTGCACGAACTCGCCGACCGACTCGGCCGCCGGGTCGCGGTCGTCGCCGCGAACGGCACCGTGATCGCGGACTCGGCCCGGATGCTCGGCGCGGCACCGGAGCTCCCGTCGGTGCCTGCGGCAACCATCGACGCGCGCACCTCCGGTGCGTCGAAGCTCCCGGGCAACGCGCTCTCTTTGACCGCCTCCGCACGGACGACTGCTGCTTCCGGCAGGTTCGTCGCGACCAGCGCCATCGCACCGCCGTTCGTGGCATACCCGGACTGGGGGATGACCGAGCAGGAGCGCAAGGAACGCGACAAGTTGGCCGAGCAGGCCGTCGCCTGCTGGAACGCGAAAGGCAAGTCGGCCTCCGTCGCCAAGACCGACGGAGCCGGCCCGCAGGTCATGGTCGAGACGTCGCGCTCGATCACCGGGATCCGCGTGCTGGAGAAGGCCGGTGTCGCGTCGAAGGACGACAGCTGCACGCCGGCCGGAATGTACGCACCGAGTGCCAAGGCGAAGATCGTCAACGACGACGAGGTACGACGCGCGACCGCCTGCCTGGACGCCAAGAACCTCGACTATGAGGTCAACGCTGTCGAAGGCCTGAAGTCCGTGCAGCCCAAGAACGAGGCCGAACTCACCGAGCAGTTCGTCGACTGCACCACCCAGGCCAGTGTGCAGGCGTTGACGCCGTACGTCGCTCCGCCGGCGAAGCTGTACCTCGGTGCGAAGAGTACGTTCAACGTCTTCTCCGGCGAGGGATTGCTGCGTACTGCGGCCACGGCGCTCGGCGTACTGCTGATCGCGGCTCTCGTGATGCTCTTCGCCGGGCGACGGCTCGTCCGGCCGATCGTCGCGCTCACGGGTGCGGCGCAGCGGATGCGGAACGGTGACCACGCGGCCCGGGTACCGGTGAGCGGGAAGGACGAGGTGGCTCGGCTCGGGCACGCGTTCAACGACATGGCCGAGGCGATCCAGCAGCATGACGTGCAACGCAAGGCGATGGTCAGCGACGTCGCCCATGAACTACGGACACCGCTGGCCAACATCAAGGGGTATCTGGTCGCGTCCGAGGACGGCGTGGTCCCGCTCGATCGCGAACTGGTCAGCTCACTGCTCGAAGAGACGGGTCTGCTGGAGCATCTCGTCACCGACCTCCAGGACCTCGCACTGGCCGATGCCGGCATGCTCCGCCTGCATCCGGCACCGCGCAACCTGTCCGAGCTCGCGCAGCAGGTGGTGTCCGCGCACCGACCGGCCGCGGAGGCCGCCGACGTGACGCTCACGGCTTCGGTCGACGACGCTGCACCTGCTGTCGTCGACGGCGCCCGCATCCGCCAGGCACTCGGCAATCTGGTGTCGAACGCGATCCGCTACACGCCGCCAGGCGGTCACGTCGTGGTCGGCGTACAACCTGTGGATAACGGCTACCACCTCACGGTGACCGACAACGGCACCGGGATCGCACCGGAGCACCTGCCGCACGTCTTCGACCGCTTCTACCGCGCGGACGGCTCGCGCACCCGCTCCACCGGCGGAAGCGGCCTCGGCCTCGCCATCACCAAACACCTGGCCGAAGCCCACGGCGGACGGATCACCGTCACCAGCCGGCCCGGCACGGGCTCGACCTTCACGATCTGGCTGCCTGCTTAGACTCGCCCCATGGCTGCACGGAAGGCCCGGGTCGCGGACATCCACGAGATCGCGTCCGGGATGCCGCACGTCACCAAGTGGGAACGCGGCGACGGAACAGATCGGCCCGTGTATCAGGTCGGCGGGAAGTCGTTCGTGTTCTTCCGGACGCCGCGGCCGGACGCGGTGGACCCGATCACCGGTGAGAAGTACGACGACGTGATCATGATCTGGGTCGAATCCGAGGCCGAGAAGCTCGCGCTGGTGTCCGACGACACCACCCCGTTCTTCACCACACCGCACTTCGACGGCCACCCGTCGGTCCTCGTGCGCGCCAGCCACTTGGGCGAACTCACCAAACAGGAACTCACCGAGATCATCCAGGACGCCTGGCTCTGCCGCGCCAGCAACCGCCGCGCCGTTACCTGGCTCAAGGAACACCGCCTGAACTGATCCAGTCCTGCCCGAACCTGCGGGGATGCCGACGACCACGCCGCACCGTTGCCGACAGGATCATCGCTGACCAGATCACCGCCGGCTGGTCCGCTGGCGGATGTGTGGTTCGGCTTCTGCCAGAGGGGAGGTGATCGCGGGCCGACTGGTGCGGGATGGCTGGGGCGATGGTGGCTGGGGCGATGGTGGCTTGGCGCGACGGTGGCGCGGGGGGTGATCGGGGTGTGGGGTGATGGGGGCGCGGGGGTGATCGGGGCGTGGGGTTGTTGGATCCGCATCAATGGAGGGTTTGCCCCCGTATGGGAGGCAAAAGCCTCCAGTGTCGTACGGAAACTCTCCTAGATGATTGATGCGCGGCCCGAAGGTGTGCACGCTCGACAGTTAGTGTGGTGCGGGGCGGGTGTGTTCGGCGCCTGAATCACGCT
>NZ_JBEZFT010000014.1:0-114296 GCF_040649595.1 Kribbella sp. NPDC048915
GCACGGTGGGTTCACCCACGGTGTTGTGGGTTCCTGACCCGTGTGAAGGGTACGGAACCCACAACACGATGGGTGAACCCACCGTGTTGTGGAAAGCCGGGTAGCGCCGACGACCACGCCACCACCCTCGCGCCGTACCACCACCCTCACTCCGTACCACCACCCTCGCGCCGCTACCCCACGCCGAACCACCACCCCACGCCGAACCAACACCCTCGCGCCACCACCACCCACCGCCACGACGCCGCACCGTCACCGCGTGCCGAACACCGCCGACCACATCACCGCTGACTGCATTACCGCTGACTGCATCACCGCCGGCTGATCCGCGGCACGGCATTCGAGCGGATAACCCCGCGCATTGGGGGTTCTCCATCGGTACACGAGCAGAGAACCCCCAACTGGCGCGGATAACCCTCGTGTGATGGTGGCGGACGCGCGGCTTCCGCGGGCTGTGAGAGCGGGCTGCCGGCGCCTTCGCCGGCCGTCTGCGCGGGTCAGGCGTACGCAGATCTGTTGCACCTGACAATCTGGGCGGTTGTATACGAAAGGATGTCAGGGCGGCGTAAAAAGGTTCGTAGAAACTCGCCAAATCACTTGCGCAACTACCTTGTATACATGAGACAGTCGACAGCACCCCGCCTACGAGGAGCACGTGATGACCCGTCGACTGTTACTGAAGCGTTTCATTTCGAGCGGCGCCCGGCGTCGCCGAGGTGTTCTCGGGGCCGGTGTGGCGCTACTGGCGCTGGGCCTCGTCGGGACCGCCTGCTCGCCGGTCGAACCGGCCGGCGACACCGGGGACGACACCTCGGGGAGCGGTGAGTCGAGTGCGGGCGCCGGCCAGGATGTGTTCGGTGAGCCCGCCGACGCGGCCCAGGTGAAGCAGGGCGGCACGCTCACGGTGGCGCTGTCGGCCGACCCGGACAAGCTCGATCCGTCGCTGTCGCGCAGCCTGTACTCCCGGTACGTCTTCCACACGATGTGCGAGAAGCTGTACGACCTCGGCCCGGACGCGAAGGTGGTGCCGCAGCTGGCGACCGCGCTGCCGACGATCGCGCCGGACGGCCTGAGCCTGACGATCCCGCTGAAGGAGGGCGTGAAGTTCGCCGACGGCGGCACGTTCGACGCGAACGCGGTGAAGACCTCGCTGAACCGGCACCTCACGCTCGCGGGCTCGGCGCGCAAGAGCGAGCTCGGCCCGATCACCGCGATCGACACCCCGGACGCGAAGACGGTCGTGATCAAGCTGTCGAAGCCGTTCGCCCCGTTGACGGCGGCACTCGCGGACCGCGCCGGCATGGTGCTGAGCCCGGCGGCGGTCGCGAAGCTCGGCGCGAACTTCTCCAACGCGCCGGTCTGCGTCGGACCCTTCAAGTTCGCCAGCCGGGTCGCGCAGAACTCGATCAAGGTCGTGAAGGACCCGCAGTACTACGATGCCGCGAAGGTGCACCTGGACGCGATCGAGTACCGGATCATCACCGACTCGAGCATCCGTTCGGCGAACCTGAAGTCCGGTGACGCCCAGGTTGCCGACTCGCTGTCGACGCAGGACGCGCCGACGCTGCAGCAGGACGACACGATCAGCGTGCTGCAGTCGCAGTCGCTCGGGTACCAGGGCCTGACGATCAACATCGGCAACGCCAACGGCATCGGCAACCCGCAGAAGCAGCTCGACACCCCGATCGCGAAGGACCCGAAGGTCCGGCAGGCGCTGGCGCTGTCGATCGACCGCGAGACCTTGGTCAAGACGCTGTTCAACGGACTCAACACGGTCGCGTGCGGACCGGTGTCGCCGAAGAGCGAGTTCACCTCCGACGCGGCCCAGGCGTGCCCGCCGCACGATCCCGCGAAGGCCAAGCAGTTGCTCGCCGACGCCGGCGTGACGACGCCGTACAAGGTCGAGATGATCACCTCGAACAACCCCGACAGCTTGCGGCTCGCGCAGGCGTTGCAGGGCATGGTCAAGGAAGGCGGGTTCGACCTGGTCATCAAGCCGGTCGAGTACGCCGCGCTGCTGGACCAGCAGGACCGCGGTGACTTCGAGCTGCTCCAGCTCGGCTGGTCGGGCCGCGTCGACCCGGACGCGAACATCTTCAACTTCATCGGCAGCACCGGCAGCCAGAACGTCTCCGGCTACAGCAACCCCGACGTGGACAAGCTGCTCACCGACGCGCGGCAGGCGACCGACCAGGCGCAGCGCGTCAAGCTGTACGGCGATGTCGTGACGAAGCTGCAGGAAGACGACCCGATCATCTACATGTACCGGCAGCGCAACCTGACCGGCGTCTCGAAGAAGCTGCTCGGGATCCAGGTGTTCCCGGACGGCGTGATCCGGGCGGCGTTCGCAGGGTTCGCCAAGTGAGGCGGTACCTCCTCAATCGGCTCTGGCAGTCGGCGGTGACGCTCGTACTCGCGACGATCGTGGTGTTCGTCGGAGTACGGGCGCTGCCCGGCGATCCCGCGCTGGCGCTGGCCGGTGAGGACCGCGATCCCGAGTCGCTGCGGGCGATCCGGGAGCAGTACGGGCTGGACCAGTCGTTGCTCGTGCAGTTCTGGCAGTTCGTCAGCCACGCGGCGCGTGGTGATCTCGGTGAGTCGATCCGCACCGGCGCGTCGGTGCGGACGATGATCGTCAGCGCGTTGCCGGTGACGATCGAGTTGTCGGTGCTGGCGATCCTGATCGCGAGTGTGATCGGGGTCGGCGCCGGCGTGGTGGCCGCCGTACGGCGTGGGCGCCCGGCGGAATGGGCCGCGAACGCGCTGGCCCTGCTCGGGCTGTCGGTGCCGCACTTCTGGCTCGGCCTGATGGCGATCCTGTACCTGTCGGTGGCGCTGGGCCTGTTCCCGGCGTCCGGGTTCGTGCCGTTCTTCGACGACCCGATCGGGAACCTGCACCACCTGATCCTGCCGGCGGTGATTCTCGGTACCGGGCTCGCGGCGGTGATCATGCGCCAGACCAGGTCCTCGATGCTCGACGCGCTGTCCGCCGATTACATCCGGACGGCCGAGGCGAAAGGCCTGTCGACCAAGGCGGTCGTCGGGAAGCATGCCCTGCGCAACAGTCTGATCGTGGTCGTCACGATCGTCGGTTTGCAACTGGGCGCGCTGATCTCCGGTGCGGTCGTCACCGAGCGGATCTTCGCGCTGCCCGGGTTCGGCAAGCTCACAGTCGACGCGGTCTTCCAGCGCGACTACCCCGTCATTCAAGCGGTCGTGCTGGTCACCGCGACGGCGTACATCGTCATCAACCTGCTGGTCGACCTCTTGTACTCCGTGATCGATCCACGCATCCGCGTGCGAGGTGAGGCGTGATGGCAGTAGCCGAGGCAGTGACAGCGGCAGCACCGGTCCGCAGCAACCGCAGCCGGGTGGTACGGCGCATCCTCCGCAACCCGCTCGCACTGACCGGGCTGACCGTTCTGGCGCTCGCGGTGTTCCTCGCGGTGTTCGCCAACTGGCTCGCCCCACACGAGCCGACCCAGAACCATCTCAACCGCGCGTTCGCCGCGCCGGGCACCGCCGGATACCTGCTCGGTACCGACGACCTCGGACGGGACGTGCTGTCCCGGATCATGTTCGGGCTGCGCGCGTCGCTGCACGTCGGTGTGCTCGCGGTGGCGTTCTCGCTCGCGGTCGGCGTACCGCTCGGGCTGATCGCCGGGTACTTCCGGACCATCGACGCACTGATCTCCCGGCTGACCGACTTGGTCCTGGCGTTCCCGTTCCTGATCCTCGCGGTCGGACTGGCCGCGATCCGCGGCGCGAGCCTCGGCAACGCGGCGATCGCGATCGGCATCGCGCAGATCCCCGGCATGATCCGGATCGTCCGCTCGGAGACGTTGCGGCTGAAGTCGCTCGATTTCGTCGCCGCGGCGATCGTCGAGGGCGCCGGCGACGCCTGGGTGCTGGGCCGGCACATCCTGCCGAACGCGGGCTCGGCGATCATCGTCCAGGCCACGGTCGGTATCCCGGCCGCGATCCTCGGCGAGGCTGTGCTGTCGTTCCTGGGGCTGGGGATCCAACCGCCCGCACCGAGCCTCGGCACGATGCTCGCGGACGCACAGCAGTTCGCGTCCCGGGCGCCGTGGGCCGCGGTGATGCCCGGTGTCGCGATCATGCTGCTCACGCTGGCGTTCAACATCGTCGGTGACAGCCTGCGCGACGCCCTCGACCCGAAGGCGAGCCGCCGATGAAACCGGTGCTGGCAGTCAAGGACCTGACCGTCACGTTCCGGACCGAGGACGGCCCGCTGTCGGCGGTCGATCGGGTCGGGTTCGAGGTCGACGACGGCGAAGTGCTCGCGGTGGTCGGCGAATCGGGCTGCGGGAAGAGTGTCACCGCGATGAGCATCGCGGGTCTGCTCCCCCGCACGGCGACGGTGGCGGGCTCGGTCGAGCTCGCCGGTACCGAGCTGATCGGTGCCGACAAGCGGACGCTGCGCTCGATTCGCGGCCGCGAGGTCGCGTACATCTTCCAGGAGCCGATGACCTCGCTGAACCCGGTGTTCACCGTCGGGCACCAGATCAGCGAGGTACTGCGGACGCACATCGGACTCAACCGCCAGGCGGCGCGCGCCCGCGCGGTCGAACTGCTCAAACTCGTCGGCATCCCGTCCGCCGAGCGACGCGTGGACGACTACCCGCACCAACTGTCCGGCGGGATGCGGCAGCGGGTGATGATCGCCATGGCGGTCGCCTGCGACCCGAAGGTGCTGATCGCGGACGAGCCGACGACGGCGCTCGACGTCACGATCCAGGCGGGCATCCTCGACGTACTGCGGGAGCTGCGCGAACGGCTCGGCACCAGCATCGTGCTGATCACGCACGACCTGGGCGTGGTCGCCGATCTCGCCGACCGGGTCGCGGTGATGTACGCCGGACGCGTGGTCGAGACCGCCGAGGTCCACGACCTGTTCGAGCGCCCGCAGCACCCGTACACGGTCGGTCTGCTCGGTGCCTCCCCGGCCGCCGGCAGACACGCGGAATCCCAACGCCTGAACGAGATTCCCGGTTTGGTCCCGGTGCTCACCGAGCAGCCGGACGCCTGTACGTTCGCCGACCGCTGCCCGCGCGCGATCGACACCTGTACGTCGTCCCAGCCGCAACTGACCGACGCCGCCCACCGAGTCGCGTGCTGGAATCCCGTCCCGGCGAAACACAGCGTGGAGGCCCGATGACCGACGCTCAGGAAACAGCGCTGGAGGTCGAGGACCTCGTCATGCACTTCGGTCCGGTCCGGGCCGTCGACGGCGTCACGCTGACGATCCGGCAGGGCTCGGTGGTGGCGCTCGTCGGCGAGAGCGGCTCGGGCAAGTCGACCGTCGGCCGGTGCATCGTCCGGCTGCTCGAGCCGACCGGCGGTTCGGTCCGGCTGGCCGGCGCCGACATCACACACCTCAGCCGCCGCCAACTGCGACCGCATCGGCGCGACGTCTCGATCGTGTTCCAGGACCCGGCCGGTTCGCTCGATCCGCGGCTGTCCGTCGGCGACATCGTCGGCGAGCCGCTGCGGCTGATGCGGCGCAAGGACATCGCCACCAAGGTGGCCGAGTCGCTGCGCCGGGTCGGGTTGCGGCCCGAGGTGGCGCAGCGCGCGCCGCACGAACTGTCCGGCGGTCAGCGGCAGCGGGTCAGCATCGCCCGCGCGCTGATCTCCGAACCACGGCTGCTGGTCGCGGACGAGCCGACCAGTGCGCTCGACGTCTCGGTGCAGGCCGCCGTACTGAACCTGCTCGCCGATCTGCAGCGGGATCTCGGGTTCGCGTGTCTGTTCATCACCCACGACCTGTCCGCGGTCGAGTACCTCGCGGACGAGGTCGCGGTGATGTACCTCGGCCAGCTGGTGGAGCAGGGACCGCGGTCCCGGATCTTCGGCATGCCGGCCCACCCGTACACGCAGGCGCTGCTGTCCGCGGCGCCGGTTCCCGACCCGGCCGAGCAGCGTGCCCGTCGTCCGGTGCTGCTCGGCGACGACCTGCCGTCGGCGATCGACCCGCCGCCGGGCTGCCGGTTCCACACCCGCTGCCCAGTCGCGGTGGAGCGCTGCCGGACAGTCGTCCCCGAGCCTCGGACGATCGGCGCGGGCGGGCATCAGGTCGCCTGCCATCTCGTCAACGACGACGGCACCGGTCCCGACGTACGACCCACAGAAGGAGTCACCCGATGACACCGCATAGTCCGTTCCGCGGCGCACGGCAGGAGGGCCGATGACCTTCACCACCCGGCCGACGCTGCGCGGCACGTTCGGGATGGTCTCGTCCACGCACTGGCTGGCGTCGCAGTCCGCGATGCGCATTCTCGAGCTGGGCGGCAACGCGTTCGACGCGGGCGCCACGGCCGGGTTCGTCCTGCACGTGGTCGAGCCGCACCTCAACGGTCCGGGCGGTGAGGTGCCGGCCGTTATCGCCACCGCCGCCGACCCGACGCCGCGGGTGTTGTCCGGCCAAGGCGTCGCCCCGGCCGGTGCGACCATCGAGCACTACCGTTCGCTCGGGCTCACGCTCGTCCCCGGCTCCGGTCCGCTCGCGGCGACCGTCCCCGGCGCGGTCGACGCGTGGCTTCTGCTGCTGCGCGACCACGGCACGCTGCCGTTGAGCGTCGTACTCGAGCCCGCGATCGAGTACGCGCGCAACGGGCATCCACTCGTACCGCGGATCGCCGACACGATCGCCACCGTCCAGCAACTGTTCGAGGAGCACTGGCCGACGTCGGCCGCGCTCTGGCTCAAGGACGGAAAGCCCGCGTCCGGCCGGTTCCGCAACGAGGCGTACGCCGCGACGCTCGAGCGGCTCGTCACCGAAGGCGAGGCCGCCGGCGCGGACCGCGTGGCGCAGATCGAGCGGGCGCGCACGACCTGGCGGGAAGGATTCGTCGCCGAGGCGATCGACAAGTTCTCGCGGATCCCGCACCGCGACTCCAGCGGGGCGGACCACCCCGGTCTGATCACCGGCGACGACCTGGCCGCGTTCGAGGCGAGCTGGGAGGACCCGGCGACGTACGACTGGAACGGGTTCACGGTCGCCAAGACCGGCCCGTGGGGCCAGGGCCCCGGACTGCTGCAGTCCCTCGCCGTGCTCGCGGAGCTCGGCGACCTCGACCTCGACAGCGCCGAGGGCGTGCACGCGACGATCGAGGTCATGAAGCTGTCGTACGCCGACCGCGAGGCCTGGTACGGCGACGGCGCCGACGTACCGCTCGACACGCTGCTCTCCCCCGGGTACGCCGCCGAACGCGCGAAACTGATCGGGTCGGACGCCTCGCTGGAGCTCCGCCCGGGCAGCCCCGACGGCCGCACGCCGAAGCTGCCGTCGATCGCCATCGACAACCAGACCGGCAACGAAGCCGGCGATGCGACCACCGGCGAGCCCACGGTGTCGCCAGTGGGTGAGACCCGGGGCGACACCTGCCACGTGGACGTCGTCGACCGGTGGGGCAATATGATCTCGGCGACCCCGAGCGGCGGCTGGCTGCAATCGTCGCCGACGATCCCCGAGCTCGGATTCTGCCTCGGCAGCCGTGCGCAGATGTTCTGGCTCGAGGAAGGACTACCGTCGTCGCTCGCTCCGGGCAAGCGCCCCCGGACCACGCTGACGCCGACTCTGGTTCTCCGTGACGGTGAGCCGGTGCTGGCCTGTGGCTCGCCTGGCGGCGACCAGCAGGACCAGTGGCAACTGCTGTTCCTGCTCCGCCACCTCGGCGCCGGAGCCGACCTGCAGGAAGCGATCGACGCGCCGGCCTGGCACACGACCGGCTTCCCGTCGTCGTTCTACCCGCGAGCCACCGAGCCCGGTGGTCTGGTGATCGAGAGCCGGGTCAGCCAGTCCGTGCGGGACGACCTGGTACGACGTGGGCACGTCGTCACAGTGTCCGACGCGTGGAGCCTCGGCCGGCTGTGCGCCGTACGGAAGGAAGCCGACGGCGTGCTGGCGGCCGCGGCCAACCCACGCGGCATGCAGGGCTACGCGGTCGGGCGCTGACCGCACGCAGCTCTAGCCAGACAGGGCGGCGGCTGCCGCGGCCTCGACATGCAGGCGGGCGGCCGTCGTCGCGGCGGCCGCATCGCCGGCCTCGATCGCCTCGAGCAACCGGACGTGCTCCTCGGACGAGTGCGGCGCCCGCCCGGCGGCGCCGGCGCGGAACACCCAGTGCACGTGGTGGTACATCGCGGCCGAGATCGAGTGCAGCCAGCGGTTCCCGCTGAGCTCGATCACGGCGCGGTGGAAGTCGCTGTTGAGCTCGGCGAGCTGGTCGAAGTCCTCGGCCCTGGCGGCCGTGTTCGCCTGCTCGATCAGGTCGCGCAGACGGGCGATGCCCTCCGGGGTGGCCCGTTCGGCCGCGAGGCCGGCGGCCAGCGTCTCCAGTTGCTGCCGGACCGAGAACAGGTCCCGGACCGCGGTCTCGTCCAGGGTCGCGACGACCGCGCCGCGGCGCGGCAGGATCTCCACGAATCCCTCGGCCTCGACCACGCGCAGCGCCTCGCGCACCGGGTTGCGGGACACACCGAAATCCTCGGCCAGCCGCGTCTCGGTGAGCCGCTCCCCCTCCTGGTACTCGCCGTCCACGATCCGCCGCCGGAGCTCCGCGAGAACTTGCTCGCGCAGTGCTACATGATCGGCACCGATCGTACGGATTGGCAGGTCGTCCTGATCCGGCTGCGCCACCCCTTGGCTCCTCTCCCCGCTTCGGCCTGCGCGCCACGGTAGCCGATCATTCCGCGGCGCGGCACGTGATCCCGCGAGAGGTTTATGTTGATGGCTTGAGCATCGGACTGATTCCCCTCACCGACCCCGACCATCGCCCGTACAGCCACCGAATCGCCTGGCTGGCCGTGGAGGCCGACGGTACGCCGGTGGGATCGGCGTTCCTGCGCCTCAACACCCGCGCCGGCCACACGCACCTGGGCGAGACCGAGATCAACGTCCACCCGGCCGAGCGCGGGCGCGGCATCGGCACGCTGCTGCTCGGCGCCGCGATCTCCGGCGCGCGCCGCAACCACGTACGGACGCTGCTCGCGGACGTCGACGTCGACTCCGCGGGCGACCACTTCCTCCAGCGGCATGGATTCGGCATCGGCCTCACGCTGGTCTACGCACGGCTCGATCTCGCCACGCCGACGCCTGACGTACCGGACGTGCCCGGGTACCGGCTGGTGGCCTGGGACGGCCTGCCGCCCGACGACCTGCTACAGACCTTCACCGACTCCCGGGCCGGCATGTACGACGCACCGTCCGGCACGATCCGGACCGGCCCGGACCTCTGGGACACCGACCGCGTCCGGTACGCGGCGAACCTGATCGCCCAACGCGGCGACCACCTCTGCGTGGTCGCGGCACTGGACGCCACCGGCCGGATCGCCGGCTTCTCCGAACTCGTCGTACCGGCCGACGGAAAGGGCGACGGCCAGCACTACGGCACCGCCGTCCTCCCCGCGCACCGCGGCCGCGGCCTCGCGCTGTGGATGAAGGCGGCGCAGATCCGCCGGACCCGGCTGCGCTTCCCCGATCTCGACGGCCTCCGGACCGACACGGTCGACACCAATGTCGCCATGCGCCGCACGAACGACCGCCTCGGCTACCGCCCGCAGTACAGCCAGCACCGCCGCACGCTGGACTTGTAGCAGACCCGCTAACCGGAGCCAGCCCCGCAGCGTTCAGGCCGGCTACTGGCCGAGGATCTTCTGGACGGCGGCGGTGGTGATCGGGTGGTAGCCGGGGCGGGCCTTGGCGAAGACCTCGGAGGCGAAGGCCCGGTCCGTGCCGGCCAGCGCCTGGTAGACCGGAAGGATGAGCTTCATCCGGCCGACCTCGGTCAGGAATCCGGCCAGCTCGGCGTACGCCGCCTCGTAGCTGCTCGCGGCAACGATCTGGTACCAGCGGCGCGCGATCTCGCCGTTCGCCGTACCGGTCAGACCGAACGCGCGGTCGAGCTGCTGCAGCAGCAGCGGACTCAGGACGTCCGGAGCCGCGTCGAGGAAGCGCAGCCACTCCTGCGTCGTCCACTGTGCCGCACCCCGCGGCAGCTCGCCCGTCGTCAGCCACAGGTCGCGGGCCTCGTCCACGACCTGGAACCGCGCCGACACCGCGCGCCGCGCGAAGGACGGGATCCCGGGCTCGTACAACCAGGCCGCGAGCTCGTCGTCGGTGACCACGCCCGGGTGCGGCGCGACCAGGTGCTCGTGCAGGTGCTCGACGAAGTTGTCGGTGTTGATGCTGCGGAACGCGAACCGGTCGAAGTACCCACGCAGGAACGGATCGAACACCTCACGACAGAACCGCTCCTCCAGCCACGACAGGAACCACGAACCCTTCAGCGGTCCCAGCGAGGTCTTGCCGTGGTACTCGGAGCGATGGTGCAGACCGGGCAGCTCGACCGCCAGCTCGGCCGGCGTCAGCGGATCGAGCTTCACCACGGTCGCGTGCTGCTTGATCGCGGTCTCCATCAGCGCGAACTCGGTCCCGTAGACCGCCTCGACGATCCGGTTCTCGACGTACGACGTGAAGCCTTCGTTGAGCCAGATGTCGTCCCAGCTGTCCTGCGTGACCAGGTTGCCGGACCAGCTGTGCGCGAGCTCGTGCGCGATCACGCTGACCAGCGACTTGTCGCCGATCACCACAGTCGGCGTCGCGAACGTCATCCGCGGGTTCTCCATGCCGCCGTACGGGAACGACGGCGGCAGCACCAGCAGGTCGTAGCGCCCCCAGCGGTACGGCCCGAAGAGCTCCTCGGTGACCCGCATCATCTCCTCAGTGTCGGAGAACTCCGCGGCGGCGCGACGCACGGTCGCGGGCTCGGCCCACACCCCGGAGCGCTCCCCCAGCGGCTCGAACACCAGGTCGCCGGCCGCGATCGCCAGCAGGTACGACGGGATCGGCTCGGGCATCACCACGTCGTACGACCCGGTACGGCGTGACGTCGTACCGTTGTCGGCGCTCATCAGCACCATCAAGTCGGGCGGCGCGGTGACATGTGCCGCGTAGCTGAACCGGACGCCGGGCGTGTCCTGCACCGGCACCCAGCTCCGGGCGTGGATCGCCTGCGACTGGCTGAACATGAACGGCATCACCCCGCCCGCCGTCATCGCCGGCTCGAGCCACTGCAGACCGGTCGCGGTCGGCGCGGTCCGATAGCTCACCTTGACCCGCGGATGCGCCGCGGTCCGGATCGTCAGCGCGGAGCCGAGCTCGGGATCGGCCACCGCGAGGCTGTACTCGAGCGGTTCCCAGCCCTCGCTCGTCTGCCCTTCGACCGCCAGGACGGTCAGGTCGCGGGTGTCCAGCACCAGCCGGTCGCCCGCGCCGGACCAGGCGAGGGTGTGCGTGGCACTGCCGGACAGCACCTTCGCGTCGAAGTCGAGCGCGAGGTCGAGCTCGAGATGGGTGGTCCGAACCAGGTCGGGCTCGGCATAGGAGTGGCGATCGTGCGTCAAGGGAAACTCCGCAGGTGAGGCGTCCGGGGAACCCTACCCAGGTCGGAGCCGGTTCGGACGGCCAATCTGGGCCAGCCGCACCACCGTGCCAAACCCGCCCCTCGCACCGCTTCGGGCAGACTGTGGTCATGGTGTCCGAGCGGAGTCCCGAGCAGGCGCTGCAGCGACGGCCGTTCGGATCCTGGCTGCTCGGACCGGTCGACCAGAGCCCGCGCCGGTTGCGGCTGCGGATGCAGATCCTGATGACCACGTTCTCGATCGCGACCAATCTGATCGGCGCACTCGTGGTCTTCGTCCTGGCCGTGTTCGTGCTGCCCGGTCCGCCCCTGGTCGATCAGCTCGAGCTCGTCGACGCGATCGTCATCCCGGCGTACCTGGTGCTGGCGATCCTGATCGGCTGTGTCCTGTGCTTGCGCCAGACCCGCCGCGTCACCGGCTGGATCGACCTGGAGCGCCCGGCCACCCCACGCGAACAGATCGCCACCTTGCAGCTACCGCTGCGGATCACGATGATCCAGGTGCTGCTGTGGTTCGGGGCGGCTGTGCTCTTCACGATCATGACGCTGGTCCTGCAGCCGGAAAACGCGTTGCGGATCGCGCTGACCGTTGTCGACGGCATGATCATTACCTGCTCGGTCTCGTATTTGCTCACCGAGTTCGCCCTGCGACCGGTCGCGGCCCGGGCACTCGCCGACTCCTCGCCGCCCCCACGGCTGCTCGCCGCCGGGCTGAAGGCCCGCACGGTGTTCTTCTGGGCGGTCGGTTCGGGCGTCCCGGTGGCGGGTCTCATGGTGGCCGCGGTCCTGGCGCTGGTCGAGCGCGATGTCACAGCGACGCGGCTCTCGGTGGTCATCCTTGCCCTCGGCATCGTGGCGCTCGGCAACGGTTGCCTGCTCACCTGGTTGTCGGCGAGGTCGGTGGTGGCGCCGGTGCGCTCGGTCCGCGACGCGCTGCGCCTGATCGGCGAGGGACACCTCGACGTGACGATTCCGGTGTTCGACGGCACCGAGCTGGGATCGTTGCAGGCCGGGTTCAACCAGATGACCGAAGGGTTGCGCGAGCGCGAACGCATCCGCGACGTCTTCGGCCGGTACGTCGGACCGGACGTCGTCCAGGAGGCGCTGGCCGGCGACCGCCTCGGCGGCGAGGAGCGGTACGTCGCGGTGCTGTTCGTCGACCTGGTCGGGTCGACCGAGCTCGCCGCGCAGCGCCCGCCGACCGAGGTCGTCGAGCTGCTCAACCGCTTCTTCGCGATCGTGGTCTCCGAGGTCGACCGTCAGGGCGGGTTCGTGAACAAGTTCGCCGGCGACGCGGTGCTGGCCGTCTTCGGTGCGCCGTCCGAGCTGGCCGACCCGGCCGGCAGTGCGCTCGCCGCGGGCCGTGAAGTCGCCCGGCGCCTGGCCGACGAATTGCCGGAGGCAACGGCCGGTCTCGGCGTCACCGCGGGGATCGTGGTCGCGGGGACGGTAGGCGATGTCCGGCGGCACGAGTACACGGTGATCGGCGACCCGGTGAACGAGGCCGCGCGGCTGAGCGAACTGGCCAAGACCGCGCCCGGTCGGCTGATCGCGTCGATGAGTGCTGTCGAGAAGGCGGCGCCGGCCGAAGCTGACCACTGGCGGCAGAGCGACCTGGTCACTGTGCGAGGACGGTCGGTGCCGACTCGTCTCGCGGTGCCCGATCGCTGATCAGTTGGTGCAGCAGCGCGCCGCCGTACAGCATCGCCTTGGTCTGGCGGTCGTGGGCAGCGCGGCGCTCCTCGATCGCGGCCCGGAGCGCCTCCGTGCTGCCGGTACGACGCAGGCCGTCCAGGACCGGTTTGATCTGCTCGAAGTAGTAGCGGCCCTGGCGGAGCATGTGGATGATCCTGGCGTCCCTGATCTGCTCGGGACCGTACCTGCGGTACTTCGTACCTGGTTCCCGGGTCGGTGACAGCAGTCCGGCCGCCTCCCAGACCCTGAGCGCCGACGTCCGGATGCCGAGGCGGTGCGCGAGTTCACCGACCAGCAAGGAGGGGCCGGTCGACGGTTCGACGTACTCCGCAGCCAGGGCACCGAGCGCTTGGCTCGCGGCGTCGGTCGCGAGCCGTTGCTCGTGCAGCGCGGCGTGGGCCTGGTCCACGAGCCGGTACGCGCGTGCCTCGTCGCCGGCGTTGACCGCTCGCATGATCTCCGTCGCGGTCTCGCCGCCGAAGCCCGGCGCCAGCGCGCGGTACGTCAACAGCGCCTGCAGATGCTCCGGACCGTACTGCCGGTACCCGGTGTCCGTCCGCGGTGCGGGCGGCAGGATGCCTGCCGCCTCGTAGTTGCGCACCAGTTGCGTGGACACCCCCGCGCGGCGCGCGAGGTCGACCGGCCGCAATCCCATCGCGCTACCGGCCGCCGGAGACGTCGACGCTCGTTCCGGTCATGTACGACGCACGGTCCGAGGCGAGGAACGCGATCACCTCGGCAACCTCCTGCGCCGTCCCGGGGCGACCCAGCGGTGGCGTCGTACCCAGGCGGTCCAGGCGGCCCGGCGCATGGATGTCGGTCTCGATCAGGCCCGGACGGACCCCGACGACCCGGACACCTTCCGTCGCCACCTCGTTGGCCAGGCCGACGGTCAGCGCGTCGACGGCGGCCTTGCTCGCCGCGTAGTCGACGTACTCACCGGCCGATCCGAGCACCGCGGCGCGGGAAGAGATGTTCACCAGAACGCCACCGTTCCCGCCGTACGCCGTCGACATCCGGCGTACCGCTGCGCCTGCGACCAGGAACGCGCTGACCGCGTTGATGCGGAACACCCGCTCGAGGCGTTCCGCGTCGTACTCCGCGACCCGCCCGGCCGGCGAGACGACCCCGGCATTGTTGATCACGGCACCGATCGGTCCGAGCTCCGCGGTCACGGTGTCGAACAGCCGCTCGAGCTGATCGGCCTGCGTGACATCGGCCTGGACGGCGACCGTCCGGCGCCCCTGCTCCGCGCACGCCTTCACCACTCGCGCGGCCTCGTCGGCCTGAGTCCGGTAGTTGACGCCGACGTCCCAGCCGTCCGCCGCAAGTGCGATCGATGCCGCCGCGCCAATGCCACGACTCCCACCGGTGACCAGCACAACCCCACGCTGTCCATCAGTCATGGGGATACTTTGGCACGCACATCCGCGGCGTCGGTCAGGCGGGCCGCAGGGTGAGCTGGAGCTGCGTCTCGGTGTCGCTGAAGCCGACGTTCCGGTAGATGCGGATCGCGAGATAGTCCGGGTCGGCGACCATCACCAGCGTCTTCGCCCTGGTCAGTCCGTACATCGACGCGTGGTGGACGAGTGTGCCGGCCAGGCCCTGCCCGCGATCGTCCGGAAAGGTCTGCACGCTTTGGAACCGGGCCAGCCCGTTGCCGTCGAACATCAGCCCGAGCGAACTCTGCAACCGATCACCGTCGAAGGCCCCGAACCAGCTCCCGTGGCCGACCTCGACCAGTGCGCGCTGACGGAGCAGATTCCGCCGGGTGAAGTCCTCGTACGCGGCGTCGACCTCCAGCTCAGCGCAGGCCAGGCTCAGGCGATACACCTGCTCCCAGTCCTCGTCGCTGCTGAGGAAGCGGTACGTCGCCTGCTCGTTCGGGTGCGGCGGCGGTACGACGTGATCGGCCGTCATCACCACGTCGCGCCCGATGTCGAAACCGGCCGCCGCGACCTCCTCGACCGCGCCGATCTCGCCGTCGGTGCTGTCGATCCCGAGCGCGACGTGTTGCGCGTCCGGGAACTCGCGGCGGAAGTCCTCGATCCGGCGCTGCGCGTCGCCGGGGCCGAAGTTGGTGCGGTAGAGCAGGAAGTTGCCCCACCAGAAGCCCGGGTTGGCCGGAGTGCGCACGACGACGTACTCGCCGGTGTCCTGCACGGAGCTGCCGCTGAGCTCGAGCAGGAGCAGATCGGTCTGGAAGCCAAGGCTCTTCATGCCGACATCTTCACGTGCGCGTCAATCCCGTTTCGGCCGTTCTTGACATGCAGCCATTTGGCTGCCTAACGTGGGCCGCAGAAAGGCAGCCGAACGGCTGCACGAGGTGATCGGGAGCGGGATGGACGACCAGGTGTTCCGGGCGCTGGCGGACCCGAGCCGACGCCGGCTGCTCGACCTGCTGAACGCCCGCAACGGCCAGACACTGCGCGAGCTCTGCGCGGAGCTGGACATCGCGCGGCAGTCGGTGAGCAAGCACCTGGCCGTGCTCGAGAACGCCAATCTCGTCACCACCGTGTGGCGCGGCCGCGAGAAACTGCACTACCTCAACGCGGAGCCGATCAACGCCATCGCCGATCGCTGGATCCATCAGTACGACCGTCGGCGGGTACAGCTGTTCGCCGACCTCAAGACGGCACTGGAGCACGACATGACCGACATGAACGACATGCACGACTTTGTCTACACGACGTACATCAGGTCGACCCCCGAGCGGGTGTGGCAGGCGCTGACCGACCCGGCGTTCACCGAGCAGTACTGGGGGCTTCGCCACGAGACCGACTGGCAGCCCGGCTCACCGATGGTGTGGCACGACAGCGGCGTCGCGATCGACGGCCCGGGGCAGGTCGTGCTCGAGCACACGCCGTACACGCGGCTGTCCTACAGCTGGCACCACATCACACCCGAATTCGCCAAAGCACACGACATCGACGCCGAGACCTGCGAGAAGCTGCGTCAGGAACCGTTGAGCACGGCAACCTTCGAGCTAGAGCCGGTCGACGGCCAGGTGAAGCTCACCGTCATCCACAGCGGCTTCGGTCCCGGCAGCACGCTGCGCACGATGATCCAGGAGGGCTGGCCGGCGCTGCTGGCCGACCTGAAGTCTCTGCTGGAAACCTCGGTCACCGCTGATCGGTGAGGTTCACGGCCGTTTGTGCAGCACCAGCGGCAGGACTGCCGCGGCGCCGGCTTCGCGGAGCCTGGCGGCGGCCACGGTGACCGGCCACTGGGAGGACGTGGAGTCGACGAGCAGCAGCACCGTGCGGCCGGCGACGGCTTGTGCGGTGGCGTCATCGATCTGGAGACCGTCGCGCCACACCTTCGCTTCCTCGGCGGACGACAGGTCGTCGGTGTAGCCGGTGCGGTCCACCGTCAGCTCGGCGCGGTCCAACCGGCCCACACCGGCGACGTGCTCGGCGACCGCATTGGTGAGGTCCCGGTAGCCGCCGGCCGCGAGCGGTACGACGACCTCGGGGCGCGCCGACCACGAACCACGCCAGCGTGACAACGCCGCCACTGCTCCAGCCTGCAACGCCTCGACCGCATCAGGCGCGGGCGTGCCGCTGTACGCACCCTGCAGCACCTCGCGCCACTCGGGCGCGTCGGCGTACACGACGATGCGGCCCGGCTCGGCGGACAGGCCGGCCGGGATCTTCCCGCGGGCGCCGAACGCACCGCCCGGCCACATCTTCCGCGGCTCCAGGACGTGCACCTCGCCGCGCAGCGATCGGGTGATCGTCGCGACCGTCTCCGGGTCCGGGGTCGCGAGCAGCGGGTCGGGCAACTGGCCCAGGCAGACCGAGCAGCGTCCGCACGGCTCGGCCGACGGGTCGTCGAGCGATTCCTGCAGCAGCTGCATCAGGCAACGTTCACCGCGGGTGTAGGCACGCATGATGTCGGCCTCGCGCCGCCGGACCGACACGATGCCGTCGTAGTGCTCGGCGTCGAACGTCCACTCCGCGGCGGTCCGGATCCAGCCGCGCTCGACCCGCTCGACCGCTCCGTCGACCGCCAACTGCTTGAGCATCAGTTCGACACGGGTACGCCGTAATCCGGTCTCGGCCTCCAGTGCGGGCACCGTCGCGGGCTGGTCCGGGCCGTACGTCTCCAGGGCGCGGAGCAGTCGCTGGACGTTCTCCGGTACGGGAATGGTTGCGGTCGCGAAGTAGTCCCACACCCCCGAGTCGGCATCGGACGGCAGCAGGGCCACCACGGCGTGGTCGATACCGCGCCCGGCACGACCGACCTGCTGGTAGTACGACACCGGGGACGGCGGCGAACCCACGTGCACCACGAACCCGAGGTCGGGCTTGTCGTAGCCCATGCCGAGCGCGGACGTCGCGATCAGCGCCTTCAGCTGGTTGTCGCGGAGCGCGTCCTCGAGGCTCTCGCGCTCGCCTGCTTGGAGCTGGCCCGTGTACGCAGCGACCGGTACGTCGCGTCCGTGGACCTCCTGGATCACCGCGGCCAGCCGCTGCGCATCGGCCACTGTCAGCGCGTACACGATGCCTGAGCCGGGGAGCTTCGGCAGTACGTCGACGACCCACGCGAACCGCTCGAGCGGGGACAGCTTGTCCACGACCGCGAGCTGCAGACTCGATCGGGCCAGCGGACCACGCAGTACCAGCGTCGACTCGCCCAGCTGATGCGCCACGTCCTCGGTGACGCGGGCGTTCGCGGTGGCGGTCGTCGCCAGGACGGGCGTGTTCGGGTTCAGCTGCTGCAGTACGTCGGACACGCGCCGGTAATCCGGCCGGAAGTCGTGACCCCAGTCGGACACCGCATGCGCCTCGTCGATCACCAGCAGGCCGATCTCGCCGGCCAGACTGTCCAGCACGCGACGGCCGAAGCCCGGGTTCGCCAGGCGCTCCGGAGACACCAGCAGCACGTCGATCGCTCCCGAGCGCAGCTGGTGCTCGATCGTCGACCAGTCGTCGACGTTGTTCGAGTTCAGCGTCGCGGCCCGCAACCCGGCGCGACTCGCCGCCGCCACCTGGTCACGCATCAACGACAGCAACGGCGAAACCACCAGCGTCGGGCCGAACCCCTCCGCCCGCCGGATCGCGGTGGCGGCCCAGTACACCGCGGACTTCCCCCACCCGGTCGCCTGCACCACCAGCACCCGCGCCGCCGGCTCACACAGCGCCGCGACCGCTGTCTCCTGATCAGCCCGCAACCGCGCGGCCTCCCCCGCGATCGCCCGGATCAACTCCCCCGCAACCTTCGCGCGGTCGTCGGTCAACGTCATCGCAGCGCCCATCTCACCCATGCCCCCGACCCTAGACGCCCCCACCCCCAACCCGCCCACGCCAACCCCCGCCCCTGTGGAAAACCGGCCCACCCCCCGGCGGCAACGGCGACTTTGTGCACCAGATCCGTACTTTTCGAGGCGCGACGTACGGATCTGGTGCACAAAGTGAGGCAGCGCGAGGCGGTGCGGCGGGAAGGCGGCTCGGCCTGGCCGCGGGGTCAGGCGCAGCGGTTGGGGTGGCAGGGGGCGTCGTCGGCGGGGGTGAGCAGGCGGCGGGGGCCGGGGCCGGCGGCGGCCAGGGTGTCCTGGGGGTTGGCGAGGGCGCAGCGGTCGAGGGACAGGCACCCGCAGCCGACGCAGTCCTTGAAGTCGTCGCGGAGCTGCTCCAGGTGGAGGATGCGGCGGTCGAGTTCGGCCTGCCAGCATTCGGAGATGCGCTCCCAATCCGCGCGCGTCGGGGTGCGGTTCTCGGGCAGGAGATTGAGGATCGCGGCGACCTCGGCGAGCGGTACGCCGACGCGCTGGGCGATCCGGATCAGCGCCACCCGGCGCAACGTGTCGCGCTTGTAGCGGCGCTGGTTGCCCGCGGTCCGGCGGCTGATGATCAGCCCCTGCCGTTCGTAGAAGTGCAGAGCCGAGATCGCGACGCCGCTGCGCCGCGACAGTTGCCCGACCGTCAGCTCACCCGGCTCGATGTCCATGCTCGTGTCCCTCCGGCGCCCGTCCCCGCGGCACCCGTCCCGCCGACCTCAACCTAGATCGAGATTAGCGGACCGGGTCAGGCGGCGACGACACGGCGCCGGATGCTCGCGGACATCAGGGCAGCACCCGCGCACAGCCCGCCGGCGAGGTACCACGCGAGGTTGTAGCTGCCCTGCGCGTCCCGGATCGCACCGGCGCCGACCGCGGCCAGCGCGGCCCCGACCTGGTGCGACGCGAACACCCAACCGAACACGATCGGCCCGTCCACACCGAACCACTCGCGGCACAGCGCCACGGTCGGCGGCACGGTCGCGACCCAGTCCAGCCCGTAGAAGATGATGAACACCCAGGTGCTCGGCGCGGCGGTCGGCCCGAGCAGCGACGGCAGGACGAGCAGCGACAGGCCACGCAGCGAGTAGTAGGTGATCAGCAGGTACCGCGGGTCCCAGCGATCGGTCAGGTAACCGGAGAAGATCGTCCCGCCGACGTCGAAGATCCCTACTACCGCCAGCAACGACGCAGCGGTCGTCACCGGCATGCCGTGGTCGTGCGCCGCGGTCACGAAGTGCGTACCGACCAGACCGTTCGTCGAAGCACCGCAGATCGCGAACCCACCGGCCAGCATCCAGAATGCCGGGCGCCGAGCGGCCATCGACAGCGCGTTAAGAGCCCGCAGCGCACTACTACCGGACGTTTCCACTCGTTGCCCCGCAGTGCTACCCTCCGGCGCACCGTACGCACGCAGCCCCACGTCACTCGGGTAGTCACGCAGGAACAGCAGCACCAGCGGTACGACGGCCAGCGCAGCGCCGGCTGCTACGAGGGCAGGAACCCGCCAGCCGTACCTCGACGCCAGCGACGCGATCAGCGGCAGAAAGACGAGCTGACCGGTCGCACCGGCGGCTGTGAGGATCCCAGTGACCAGGCCGCGACGCCGTACGAACCAGCGTCCGGTGATCGTCGCCACGAACGTCATCGACATCGAACCGGTGCCGACGCCGACGAGGAGGCCCCAGCAGAGCAGCAACTGCCACGACGCCGTCATGAAGACCGTCAGCCCGCTGCCGAGTGCGATCAGGACCAGCGCACCGCTGACCACCTTCCGCAGCCCGAGCCGGTCCATCAGCGCGGCCGCGAACGGCGAGATGCCGCCGAACAGCAGCAGGTTGATCGACACCGCCGCCGAGATCGTCGCGTGCGACCACCCGAACTCCTCGTGCAGCGGATCCAGCAGGACCCCCGGCACCGAGCGGAACCCGGCCGCCCCGATCAGCGTCACGAACCCGACCACCGCGACGGCCCAGGCCAGATGCACCCGAGCCGTCTTCTTGACCTCCAGCGTCTGTGTCACCGGACCAGGATGGCCGTTCGACCGGTGTCGAACTAGTGGCCAGATAGACAACATGTGTGAAGATACGGCCATGACGAATGCCGCAGGCAGGCCGCATGTCGTCGCCGTGCTCGCGCTGGAACCGGTGGTCGGGTTCGACCTGACCATTCCGCCGACCGTGCTCGGCGCAGCCACCACCGCCGACGGCGCCCAGCTGTACGACGTTCGCATCTGCGGCCTGGGCGGCCCCGTCCGGGCGAGCGCCGGGTTCATGCTGATCCCGGACCACGGACCCGAGGCGCTGGCCGAGGCGGACACCGTCATCATCCCGGGCACCTACATCCCGCAGCCGCGGTACGACGGCACGCTGCCCGACGACCTCGCCGCTGCGCTCGCCACGATCCGGCTCGGAACGCGGATCGCCTCCATCTGCACCGGCGCGTTCGTCCTCGGCGCGGCCGGCTACCTCGACGGACGGCCCGCGACGACCCACTGGCGCCGGGCGGAGCTGTTCCGCAAGGTGTACCCGCAGGTGCTGCTCGACGAGGACCGGCTGTTCATCGACGACGGCGACGTGCTCAGCTCGGCCGGCCTGGCCGCGGGCGTGGATCTGTGCCTGCACCTGATCCGCCGCGACTTCGGCAGCGAGGTCGCCAACCGGGCGGCGCGGCACTGCGTCGTACCGCCGTGGCGTGACGGCGGCCAGTCGCAGTACATCGAACGTGCCATCCCCGAGGAAGGCACCGACGGCACCTCACCGACCCGGGCGTGGGTGCTCGAGCACCTGAGTGAAGCGGTCAGCCTGGCGACGATGGCCGAGCACGCGCGGATGAGCGTGCGAACGTTCAGCCGGCGTTTCAAGGCCGAGACAGGCCAGTCCCCCGGCACCTGGTTGCTGCAGCAGCGGACACGGCACGCCTGCCACCTGCTCGAGACCACAGACCTCCCCGTCGACCGCGTCGCCGAGGAGGCCGGGCTGGGCTCGGCAGCATCACTGCGCCACCACCTGCGCTCCGAACTCGGCGTGTCCCCGCTCGCCTACCGCAAGACCTTCCGGGCGGGCTAGAGGCCGGCTAAACCTGCACCAGCTCGTGCGGCTGCTTGTTCATCGGCTCGGCGCCTTCTGCGGTGACGACGACGATGTCCTCGATTCGCGCACCCCAGCGGCCCGGCTGGTAGATGCCTGGCTCGACGCTGAACGCCATACCGGGCTCCAGCGGCAGGTCGTTGCCGGCCACGATGTACGGCTCCTCGTGCACGTCGAGGCCGATCCCGTGCCCGGTGCGGTGGATGAAATAGTCACCGAACCCGGCTGCCGCGATGACGTCGCGCGCGGCAGCATCGATCGATTCCGCGGTCGCACCGGGACGGACCGCGTCAACCGCGGCCTGCTGCGCTTCCTGCAGTACCGCGTAGGTCGCTGCGACGTCGGCGTCCCGCGGCGTACCCACGGAGTACGTGCGGGTGGAGTCCGAGTTGTAGCCCTCGGCAACCGGTCCGCCGATGTCGACCACCACCACGTCACCCGCCTCGATCACCCGGTCGGACAGGGCGTGGTGCGGGCTCGCGCCGTTCGGGCCGCTGGCCACGATCACGAAGTCGGCCTCAGTGTGGCCTTCCGCGACGATGGCCGCCGCGATGTCCGCGCCGACCTCCGCCTCGGTCCGGCCGGCCCGCAGCCACTCGCCGACCCGTGCGTGCACCCGGTCGATCGCCGCGCCGGCCTTCCGCAGCGCGTCGATCTCGGCCGCGTCCTTCCGCATCCGCAGCTCACGGACGATCGGCCCGGCCAGCACCTGCTCGGCCTTCGGCAACGCGTCCCGGATTCCGAGCACGTGCAGCGCGGGCGTGAAGTCGCTGACCGCGACCCGCTCCACGCCACCCAGCCGCTCCGCAGCCAACCGGTACGGGTCGACGCCGTCCACCCACGTGACGATGTCGACGCCCAGCTCGGCGACCCCGTCGAACCCGGGCGCCTCGAGCTTCGGCACGACGAGCGCGGGCGCACCGTCCGCCGGCACGATCAGCGCGGTCAGCCGCTCGAACGAGCCACCCGGGCGCCCGATCAGATAGCGCAGGTCCGAGCCCGGCGCGATCACCAGCCCGGTCCCCGCCGCGGCCGCACGAGCACGGTCCAGACGAGCACGGAGTACGTCGGATTCAGGGACGGAGAGCAAGGGTGCGCGTCGGGCCATGGTGTGACTCTAGAACGGCCCGCCGGGAGCTGTCCGAAGGGCCTGTTAGAAAGGCCCCATGACCCTGCACCACGTGTCCTTCGGCGACGGCGTCCCTGTGCTGGCGTTGCACGGCTGGACCCCCGACCACCGCCTGATGACCGGCTGCCTGGAGCCGGTGTTCGGGCAACTCCCCGGCTACCGCCGCCTGTACCCCGATCTGCCCGGCATGGGCAAGAGCCCGGCCGGCGACATCGACAGCTCGGACGGCATCATGGCGGCCCTGCGCGCGTTCGTCGACGAGCGGATCGGCGACGAGCCGTTCCTGCTGATCGGCGAGTCGTACGGCGGTTACCTCGTGCGCGGCCTGGTCGCCGAGCGGCCCGGCCAGATCCTGGGCATGGCGCTGATCTGCCCGGTCGGCACGCTGCGCCACGCGGACCGCAAGGTGCCCGAGCATGTCGTCCTCCGGACCGAGCCCGGCGTCCTCGAATCGCTCACCGAAGGCGAGGACTTCACCGACCTGGCTGTGGTGCAGTCAGCTGCCGCACTGGCGGCGTACCGCTCGGACGTCGCGCCGGGGCTCGCTCTCGCCGACACCGCGACGCTCGAGCGCATCCAGCAGAACTGGGCGCTCAGCATCGCCCCGGAGAGCGGTCCGCCGTACGACGGACCGTCCCTCATCCTGTGCGGCCGGCAGGACTCCGTGACCGGGTACGAGGATCAGTACACACTGCTCCCGCACTACCCGCGCGCCACGTACGCCGTGCTCGACGTGGCCGGCCACAACCTTCAAATCGAACAACCTGCCCTGTTCGCCGCACTGATCACCGACTGGCTCCAGCGTGTCTCGGCTGCCGGGGCCGGCTAGGAGTCGGCCAGGAGTCAGCTGGTCTGACCCGTCGGCATGATCGTCACCTGCTGGAAGTTGACCCGGGCCGGCTGCGTGGCGACGAAGCCGATCGTCTCCGCGATGTCGTCCGGGGTCAGCCACTCCATCTGCTGACGCGCACCGTCGAGCCACTGCTGGGCACCCTCGTCGGTGACGTGGTTCTGCAGTTCGGTATCGGTGATCCCCGGCTCGATCGTGGTCACCCGGACCTTCTTCGGGCCGAACTCGGCGCGCAACTGACGGGACAGGTGGGTGACGTACGCCTTCGTACCGGCGTACACCGCGAAGCCCGGGTAGATGTTCTGCGCGGCGATCGACGAGGTGTTGATCAGGTCGGCGACACCCTTCTCGGCCGCGGCCGCAACCAGCTGAGAGGTGAATGCGCCGATCACGTTCATCAGGCCGGTGATGTTGAGGTCGATCTGGTGCTGCCACTGCTCGGTGGCGCGCTCCTCGATCGGCGCCGGCAGCATGACGCCGGCGTTGTTGAAGAGCAGGTCGGCGCCGCCGAACTCCGACGCGACCCGATCGGCCGCCGCCTGGACCGCCGCGGCATCGGTGACGTCGACGGCCAGGGCCAGCGCCCGGCCGCCATCCTTCTCGATCCGGGTGACCAGCTCGGCCAGCCGCTCGGCGCGGCGGGCGAGGACGACGACGGTCGCGCCCAGGGCGGCCACCTGCTCGGCGGTGCTCTCGCCGATACCGCTCGACGCGCCGGTGATGACAGCCACGCGACCCGCCAGCGGCTTGGCAACGGCTTGCGTTGCGGTCTGCACAGTCATGGTGAGAAACCTTTCTGAGTGTTGGGCCGGGGACTCCGGCCGCACATCCAGAACACCAGCTGGGGAAGGCGTTTTGAGCGCCTGCGCTGACCCTCTTGAGGCTGGCCTCGGCAAGGCTGGTACTGGCAGGGCCACCTAACGACGCGCATCCGGGGGGCGCCTTCGATCACACTGGTTCGATGGAACGCAGTGCCGAGATCGCCGACTTCCTCCGCTCACGCCGCGCGGCCCTCGAGCCGGGGCAGGCGGGGCTCCCCGAGGGCGGCCGTAAGCGCCGGGTGCCGGGGCTGCGTCGCGACGAGGTGGCGCGCCTGGCAGGTGTCAGCACCGAGTACTACACCCGGCTCGAGCAGGGCCGAGCGGGCAACCCGTCCTCCGAGGTGCTCGAAGCGCTCGCCACGGCACTGCAGCTGGACGCGGCCGAGCGCGAACACCTGGCCGATCTCCTGACCCGGCGGGCACCGATCCGGCGGACGCCGCCGAGCGCACAGCGCGTGCGGTCGGGTCTGTACCTGATGTTGCAGACGCTCGACCACGTGCCGGCGTTCATTGTCGGCCGCCGTCTCGACATCCTCGCGACGAACCGCCTGGCCCGTCAGGTGCTGACGGACTTCGAGGCGATGCCCGCGACCCGCCGCAATCTGGCGCGGTATTACCTGCTCGATCCCGAGGCGCGGGAGCGCCTCGGGAACTGGGAGCAGATCGCGGCCGAGACTGTCGCGATGCTCCGGCTCGAAGCGGGCCGCTACCCCAACGACCGGCAACTGGCCGACCTCGTCGGAGAGCTGACGCTGCAGTGTCCCCAGTTCACCGAGTGGTGGAACGACCATCGGGTCCTGCGGCGGACGCACGGCCAGAAGGTGTACCACCACCCGGTCGCCGGCGAGTTGGACTTCGCCTACGAGTCGTTCCAGGTGCCCGGCGACGCCGAGCAGACGCTGTGCGTGTACCAGGTCGAGCCGGGCTCGGCGACCGCCGAGAGGCTCCGGCTGCTCGCGAGCTGGAGCGCCCCGCAATCTGCGACCGAGTGAGTCACCCCCTGCCACTGCTGGCTACCTGCGGGTAATGTCGGCCGCATGGTGACTGGGAAGCGTCCGATCGGGTGGCCGATGCTCGTCGCGCTGACGAACGGGCGGACCAGGATCTCCGACGACCGGCTGACCGCGGCCGTCCGCGGCAAGATCGTCCTGGTGACCGGATCGTCGTACGGCATCGGCGAGGCGACCGCGCGCCGCCTGGCGAAGGCGGGCGCGACCGTGCTGCTCGTCGCGCGGACGGCCGATCAGCTGCAACTCGTCGCCGACGACATCCGTGCCGGCGGCGGGTCGGCGTCGGTGTACCCGGCGAACCTCGCCGACCCGGCCGCCGTCGAGGATCTGGTCCGGACCGTACTGGCCGACCACGGGCACGTCGACGTCCTGGTCAGCAACGCCGGCAAGTCGATCCGCCGGTCGATCGCGGACACGTACCAGCGGTTCCACGACATCGAGCGGACCAACGCGGTGAACTACCTCGGCCCGGCCAAGCTCGTCCTCGAACTACTGCCGTCCATGCGCGAGCGCCGCTGCGGTCATATCGTCAACGTCTCGACCGCGGGGGTGCGGACGCCGCCGATGGCGCGCTGGTCGGCGTACCTGGCGTCGAAGAGCGCGTTCGACGTCTGGCTGCGGTGCGTGGCGCAGGAGGTCCGCGGTGACGGCGTGACGACGTCGACGGTCTACATGGGACTGGTGCACACGCGGATGAGCGAGCCGACTCCCCTGCTCAACAAGCTGCCGGGGCTCACCCCCGAGCAGGCGGCCGACCAGGTGTGTACGGCGGTGGCCGAGCGGCCGCACAACATCACGCCACCGTTCGTCCGGCCGGCCGATGCTCTCGGCAACCTGTTGCGGGTGCCGACGGACCGGCTGCTCGAACAGTACTTCCGGCGGACCGGAGGCGGGAAGAAGCGATGAGGACGCTACGCCCGATCGGGCCGATGCGGCCGCCCGAATGGCTTGTCCGCAGCGCTGCCGAGGCCGGTGGGCTGGCCGTCGGACTGATCAAGTCCGGGGTCTGGCGATCGGCCGGCCCGACGCAGCTCGTCCAGATCGAGCGCGCGCTGCGCACCTGGGGCCAGTCGATGGCGGCGCTCGGGGTGATCGCGGCCATTCGGTACCCGGACCGCCTGGCGGTGATCTGCGGCGACGACCGGATTACGTACGCCGGACTCGACCAGCGCTGTCAGCGGATCGCGGCCGGGATGCATGTCCAGCACGGGATCGTTGCCGGTGGCAAGGTCGCGGTGCTGTGCCGCAACCACCGTGGCTTCGTGGAAGCAACTCTCGCGGCGTCCCGGCTCGGGGCGGACGTGCTGTTCGTCAACACCGAGTTCGCTCCGCCACAACTCAAAGCTGTGCTCGAGCGTCACCAGCCGGACCTTCTGATCCACGACGCCGAATTCACACCGCCCGCCGACGTACCGGCGGTTGTGTCCGATCACCTGGACGACCTCGCCGCGAGCCCGGCACCGGCAGCCCCCGCTCCGGCTGCGCCCGGGCACATCACGATCCTCACCTCCGGTACGACGGGCACGCCGAAGGCCGCGCCCAGGACACCGACCGCGCTCGGTCTCGCGGGGTTGACCGGCAGCGCGCTGAGCCGGTTCGGACTGCGATCGGGTGAGCCGATGATCGTCTGCCCGCCGCTGTTCCACGGACTCGGCCTGCTCACCTCGATGCTGGCGCTGTTCCTCGGATCGCCGCTCGTCCTCCGGCCGCGGTTCGACCCGGCCACGCTGCTCGCCGACGTCGAAGCCACCAGGGCCGGGTCCGTCGTCGCCGTACCGGTGATGCTGCGCCGACTGCTCGAGCTCGGGCCGCAAGCCACCGCGGACTACGACCTGCGCTCGCTGCGCGCAGTCATCTCGGGGGCGTCGCAGCTCGGGGCGCCGCTGGCCGAGCGGTTCATCGAGCGGTTCGGGCCGATCCTGTGCGACGCGTACGGGTCGAGCGAGGTCGGCATCGCCACGATCGCGACCTCGGCCGACCTGCTCGCCGCGCCCGGAACCGTCGGGCGGCCGTGCCTCGGCAGCTCGATCCGGATCCTCGACAAGCACGACCAGCCGGTCCCGGTCGGCACCACCGGGCGGATCTTCGCCGGCGGCGGACTCGTGTTCGGCGGGTACTCCGACGGATCGTCCAAGATCGTGGTCGACGGCCGGATGAGCACCGGTGATCTCGGCCACCTGGACCGGTCCGGGCGGCTGTTCGTCGACGGCCGCGAGGACGACATGATCGTGTCCGGCGGCGAGAACGTGTACCCGGTCGAGGTCGAGCAGTGCCTGGCGGCCCACCCCGCCGTCGCGGAAGCCGTCGTCACCGGGGTGCCCGACGAGGAGTTCGGGCAACGGCTGATCGGGTACGTCGTCCTGCGCGCACCCGCCACCGAGGACGAGCTGCTGACCCACGTGAAGGCGAACCTGGCGCGCTACAAGGTGCCGCGGCAGATCGTGATCCTCGACGAGTTCCCGCGGAACGCAACCGGAAAGGTCCTGCGCAACAACCTCGCCCCGCCGTGAACAGCTGGGCGTGATTCAGGCCGTCGTGAACAGCTCCCGGAATCTGGTCATCCGCGCCAGGGCCTCGCTCTCGTCGCCGAACGAGACGGCGAGCGTTTCCGCACCGGCGTCGGCAAGCTCTCGCGCCCGAGCGAGCACCGGTCCGGGGTCACCGCTCGACCAGTCGAGCCGCGTCCCGACCTTGACCTTTCGGTCGCCGAAGGACCTGAGGCGCGTGACAGCCGCTGCGAATCCCGCGCCGTCCAGCCCGAGCCCCTGCCACTCGTCGCCGTACCGCGCCGCCCGGCGCAGCGCCGGCCCCGTCGTCCCGCCGATCATGATCGGCAGCGGCGCCCGCAGCCGCGGCTCGAACACACCGCCGCGATCCCGGCCCTCGAAGAGATCACGGATGATCCCGAGCGACTCGTCCGTCCGGCGACCACGCTGCTCGAAGTCGGCATCCACCGCCGCGAACTCTTCTTTCGCCCAGCCCGCGCCGACACCCAGCACGATGCGCTCGCCGGACAGCCGGTGCAGCGTCGCGGCTTGTTTCGCGACGGCGTACGGGTTGCGCAGCGGCAGCACGAGCACCGACGTACCGAACCGGATCCGGTGCGTGCGGGCGGCGAGGTACCCGATCGTGACGAGTGGTTCGTACACGCCGCCGTACGTCGAGCCGAACTCGCCCGGTGGCAGCAGATGGTCGGGCAACCACGCCGTACCGTAGCCCAGCTCTTCGGCCGCGGACGCCAGTTCGACCAGTCGCTCGGGCGCCATCGACGCCGACTCGTCCGGAAGCACCACCTGCAGCTCGACCATGCGGTCGACCTTAACGAATCAGAGTGTGCGGGGCGGGTGGCCGGTGTAGGTGGGCAGGATGCCCTTGGGCAGCGGCCCTTTGATCCGGGTGCTCTCGAGCTGTTCCTCGCGGGCGTGGGCGAGCAGGCCGACCGAGCGCGACAGCACGAACAGGCCGCGGGCGAGCTCCGGCGCGAAACCGAGCTCGGCGTAGATGGTGGCCGTGGCGCCGTCGACGTTCATCGGGACCGGAGCCAGGGCGGCCTCCAGCGCGAGCACGACCTCGAGGTGCAGTCCGCTGATGGTGCCGTCGGCAACTGCTTGCTGGGCCGCTGTGATCAACGGGTCGCGGCGCGGATCACGCGGGTGGAAGCGGTGCCCGAACCCGGGGACGTAGGCCTTGCGTTCCTGGTACGACGCCACGAGCTCGCGGGCCGCCGTCGTTGGATCCGCACCGGAGTCGACCGTACGGCGCAACTCGTACAGTACCTCGAGGCACTGCTGCCCGGCGCCGCCATGGACGTCGCCGAGGAGGTTCACGCCGGTGGCGATCGCGTTGTTGAGGGGCAGGCCGCAGGACGCGGCCATCCGCGCGGCGGCGATCGAGGGGGCCTGAGGGCCGTGGTCGACGGCAGCAACCAGGGTCTGCTCAAGGAGTCGTGCCTCCCCCGCGGTGGGCAACTCGCCGCGAACCATCAGCCAGATCAGCTGCGGAAAACTGACCGCGTCGATCAGCTGCTCGACCGGGTAGCCGTGGAAGCGGATCACCCCCGGTGCGATGTCCGAGATCGCCGTCGCCCACCAGTCGGCAGGCTCGGTCCGCGCGCCGCTCATGTGACTCCTTCCGCTCGGAGGGTCGCGATCTCCTCCGGGGAGTACCCGAGCTCGGCGAGGATCTCCTCGGTGTGCTCCCCCAGCCGCGGCGGCCGCGTCGACGGTCCGACAGCCGCGCCGTCCACGTGCACACTGCTGCCGAGCACGCGAAGCTCGCGGTTGCGCCCATCAGGCATGTCCACGGTGTGCAGCAGGTCTCGCTCGGCAAGCTGCGGCAGCGCGAGCGTCTGCTCGACGGTCAGCACGGGCGCCACGGGTACGCCGGAGTCGGCCAGTAGCTCGTCCCAGTAGGAGGCGGGCCGCTGCATCAGCGTCTTCTCGAGTTCGTCTCGCAGCTCGTTGCGATGCGCCTTGCGAGCCTCGCGGGACCCGAACCGCTCGTCGTCGATCAGTTCCGGGCGGCCGATCAGCGCGCAGAGCTCGACGTACTGTTCCTGCTTGTTGGCCGCGATGTTCAGCGCGCCGTCCGCGGTCCGGAACGTGCCGGACGGGGCGGACGTCGCGTTCTCGTTGCCCATCGCAACAGGCTTGCGGCCGGCCACCAGATGATCGGACACAACCCAGCCCATTGCGGCCACGGCCGTCTCCAGCATCGAGACATCCAGGTAGCTGCCGAGCCCGGTCCGTTCCTTCTTCACCAGCGCCGCCGAGATCGCGAACGCGGCCGCGTATCCGCCGAGCGTGTCCGCGATCGGGAAGCCGGTCCGCAGCGGCGCGGTCTCCGGGGTGCCCGTGACGCTCATGATCCCGGACAGTCCCTGGATGATCTGGTCGTACGCCGGCCGCCCGCGCATCGGACCGGTCTGGCCGAATCCCGAGACCGCGCAGTAGACCAGTTCGGGGTTGAGTGACCGCAGTACGTCGGCGCCGAAACCCAGCCGCTCCAGGACACCTGGGCGAAAGTTCTCCAGCAGTACGTCGGCGAGGCGGACCAGCCGCTCGAACACCTCACGGCCGCGCGGGCTCTTCAGGTTGAGGGTGACCGAGCGTTTGCCCGCGTTCTGGGCGAGGAACGAGATGCCGAGCCCGTCCGCGGACAGTTCCGGATCGCCGCCGAGGTGCCGGGCCAGGTCGCCGCTGCCGGGGACCTCGACCTTGATCACCTCAGCACCCATCAACGCCAGCTGGTACCCGGCGAACGGTCCCGCGAGCACGTTCGTCAGGTCGAGCACCCGCACACCGGCGAGCAGGTCCGCCACAGGCTCAGGACGCACTGAACCCGCTCCACCCGGTGCGCGCGATCGTCTCCGCGCATCGCCGTACGGCGGCCACGTACGACGGCAGCCGCTCGTCGCTGAACCGCGTGGTCGGCCCGCCGATCGCGATCGCGGCCACGATCCGCCCGTCGGGACGCCGTACCGGGGCCGCGACACCCGACGCGCCCAGCTCGCGCTCACCGTGGCTGATCGCGAACCCGCGCGCGGCCGCATCCGTCACGGCCGCGCGCAGCCGCTTCGCGAAGCCGGGCTGCTGCGGCGCTTCCAGCGCGAGCTCCTCGATCAGCGACGGGTCGGCCTCGAGCACCGGCGGGTCCGTGAGCAGTACCTTCGACGCCGCGCCGGCCCACAGCGGCATCGACGAACCGACGACCACCATGTGCCGGACGTTCAGCGTGCCCGGCGACTGAGCGAGGCAGACGCGGGTGCGGCCGACCCGGATGTACAGGTTCGCGGTCTCGCCGGTGTCGGCGGACAGCTTGCCCATCGCCGCGCGGACGGCCGGCGGGATCTCCATCGTCTCGCTGCTCAGCCGCGACCAGCGCAGGAAACCGGGGCCGATCGCGTACTTCCCCGGGCCGATCGCCGCGACCAGACCGCGCTGCTCGAGGGTGGTCACGAGGCGGAGCACGGTCGTCTTGGGCAGCCCGCTTGCCGCGGTCAGCGCAGCCAGTGTCCAGGTTGGGTGCTCGTCGTCGAACCGCTCCAGCAGGTCCAGCGCCCGGTGCACACTCCGTACTCCGTCACCATCGCTCATAGGCCCGACGATATCCCGTACGTGCCGCACCACGGAATCTCTGTACCTCCTGGTGGAATGCTGCTACGGTCGCCGACTGTGACCCCTCGCCCCCAGGAGGTAACTGCCCATGGCGCGACCCCGACGCGGACTACTCGCCGCGGGTCTGGCGGCCGGCTTGCTCGTCAGTGGTTGTTCGACGCTGGACAGGACGCTCGACGGCGGCAGTGTCGCCGGTGACTTCCCCAGCCGGAACGTCGAGATCATGGTGCCCGCCGCGCCTGGTGGCGGCTGGGACCTGACCGCGCGACAGTTCCAGCACGTGATCCAGGACAAGGACCTGCTCGGCGACCGGGCGGTCTCGGTGGTGAACGTGACCGGCGCCGGCGGCGCGGTCGGCATCTCGAAGCTGGTGACGAAGAGCCGCAAGGACCCGCACACGCTGATGATCACCGGCCTGGTGATGGTCGGCGCGCTGACGCTGAACCAGTCCCAGATCACTGTCTCCGACACCACCCCGATCGCGACCCTCACCGCCGAGCAGGAAGTTCTGGTGGTGAAGGCCGATTCGCCGCTGAAATCGCTCAAGGATCTGGTGGAGCTGTATCGCGCGGACCCGTCGAAGGTGAGCTGGGGCGGCGGCACGATCGGCGGTACCGACCACATCACCGCGGGCACCCTGGTCAAGGCGGCCGGCGCGGATCCCTCGAAGGTGAAGTACATCAGTTACTCCGGTGGCGGTGAGGCGACCGCGGCGATCCTGTCCGGTGACGTCACCGTCGGGATCTCCGGGCTGAGCGAGTTCGAGGAGCAGATCACCGCCGGCAAGATGCGCGTGCTGGCCACGTCGGGCACCGAGCCGGTCGCACTCGACGGCCGGCAACTCCCGACGATGAAGTCCGAGGGGTACGACGCCGAGGTCCAGAACTGGCGCGCGATCGTCGCACCGCCCGGCATCCCGGACGCCGACCGGCAGCGGCTGATCGACTTCGTCACGAAGGTCAACGAGTCGCCGGAGTGGGATGCGATCCGGAAGAAGAACGGCTGGACCGACTTCTTCAAGACCGGCGACGACGCGACGAAGTTCATCGCCGAGGAGACCACCCGCGTGCAGGCGCTGGAGAAGGAGCTGGGGATCATATGAGCGCCGCCGAGAACACCGTCGACGATGCCCTGCAGACCTCCGAGGCCGAGGTCGAGGCGTCCCGCCTGGTGCGGATCACTGCCGCCCTGGTGCTGATCGTGCTGAGTGCGACGTTCCTCGTCGGCGTCTTCGACATCCGCAGCCCGAAAGGCCTCGACCCGGCCGGCCCGCGCTTCTTCCCCCTGCTCGTGACTACTGCCTGGCTGATCCTGTCGATCGCGTACCTGATCGAAGGTCTGCGCGCACCCAGGACCGCCGCCGAGACTGCACGGGCCGACGGCCGGACCTGGTTCGAGCCGGTGGCCGTGAGCGCGTTGCTCGTGCTCTACGCGTTGCTCGTCGTACCGCTCGGCTACCTGATCGCCACGGCGCTGCTGTTCTTCGCGGCCGCCCGTGTGCTCGGCAGCCGTCAGGTGGTCCGGGACATCGTGGTCGCGGCAGTCCTGACCGTGGTCGTGTACGTCGCGTTCACGCAGTTCCTGGACATCTCGCTGCCGGGAGGGGTGCTCGGGCTGTGATCGCTCAATTGGTCGGGCTGAGTGTGTTTGGCGACCTGCTGCACGGCTTCGGCACCGTGCTCGATCCGATGAACCTGCTGTGGGCCGTGCTCGGCGTCACCCTCGGCATGCTCGTCGGCATCCTGCCCGGGATCGGGCCGGCACTGACGATCGCGTTGCTGCTGCCGATCACGTTCAACTTCTCGGACCCGATCGGCGCGTTCATCATGTTCGCCGGGATCTATTACGGCGCGATGTACGGCGGCTCGACGACGTCGATCCTGATCAACACGCCCGGTGAGTCCGCCTCGGTCGCGACCGCGCTCGAGGGTCACAAGATGGCGCTCCGGGGACGCGCCCGGGCGGCGCTGGCCACCGCCGCGATCGGTTCGTTCGTCGCCGGGACGATCTCCACGGTGCTGCTGACGTTCGTCGCGAAGCCGATCGGCAGCCTGGCGAGTCACTTCCAGGCGACCGACTACTTCGCGATCACGTTGCTCGCGATGGTCGCCGTGACCGCCCTCGTCGGCCGGTCCCTGGTCCGCGGGCTGCTGTCGCTCGTGATCGGGCTGTTCATCGGGCTGATCGGTCTGGACAGTCTGTCGGGTGCGCCGCGGTACACGTTCGGCACGCTGTGGTTGCTCGACGGCGTCGATGTCGTGATCGTGATCGTCGGGTTGTTCGCGATCGGCGAGACGTTGCACGTGGCATCGAAGTTGCGCTCCACCCCGGAGCGTCCCGCCGTACTCGAGAAGGGCAGGCTGCGGACCGGGTACCTCGGCAAGGCGGACTGGGCGCGGTCCTGGGCGCCGTGGTTGCGTGGGACGGCGCTCGGATTCCCGTTCGGCGCGATTCCGTCCGGCGGTGCCGAGGTGCCGACGTTCCTGTCCTACTCGATCGAGCGGCGGCGGGCGCGCAAGCAGGGCCGCGACGAGTTCGGCGAGGGCGCGATCGAGGGGGTCGCGGGGCCGGAGGCGGCGAACAACGCGTCGTTCTCGGGCGTCCTGGTGCCGCTGCTGACACTCGGCCTGCCGACGTCCGCGACCGCCGCGGTGATGCTTGCGGCGTTCCAGATCTTCAACGTGCAGCCGGGGCCGCAGCTGTTCGAGGACCAGGGCACGCTGGTGTGGACACTGATCGCGTCGCTGTACATCGGCAATCTGATCCTGCTGATCATGAACCTGCCGCTGATCCAGATCTGGGTCCAGGTGCTCAAGGTGCCGCGGCCGCTGCTGTACGCCGGGATCCTGGTGTTCGCGTGCCTCGGCGTGTATTCACTGTCCGGCTCCGGCTACGAGGTGCTGATGGCGCTGCTGATCGGCGTCGTCGGGTTCTTCATGCGAACCCTCGACTTCCCGATCGCGCCGGTCGTACTCGGGGTGATTCTCGGGCCGACGATGGAGGAGCAGTTCCGGCGCGCGCTGGTGATCTCCAACGGCGACGCGGGCGTGTTCTTCACCCGTCCGCTGAGCCTGGTGATCATCCTGCTGACGGTGGCCGCGCTGTTCGTCCCGTACCTGCCGCGGATGGTCGCGCGGATCCGGGGTACCGAACCGGCGCGGGACCGACTCACCTTCGGTGCGGACGACTGATTGCTGATCCACGCCGTGGGAGAGTATGGCCCGTGAAGATTCTCGTCGGATACGTACCAACGCCCGAGGGCGAAGCCGCCCTCGCCGCGGCGGCCACCGAGGCGAAGCTGCGCGATGCCTCGATCCTGCTGCTGAACACCAGTCGCGGCGACGCCTACATCGACGCCCGCTACGCCAACGCCGACGAGTTGGCGGCCGCGGAAGCCGGACTCCGCGAGCAGGGTGTCGAGGTGACCATCCAGCAGGCGGTCTCCCAGGGCGACGTGGCCGGCGAACTGCTGAAGGCGGCCGGGGCCGACGACGTCGGGCTGATCGTCCTCGGCCTGCGCCGCCGCAGCCCGGTCGGCAAACTCATCCTCGGCAGCACCGCCCAGCGGGTACTGCTCGAGTCCCCGGTCCCGGTGCTCGCGGTCAAGGTCGCCTCCCCGCACGACTGACCGGACGTCCAGGTATGCAGAAGTCCCGATGTTGCCGCCGGAAACCGCTTGCGAGCGGGGTTCTGCATTGCTGGACGTTCGGTAATCCGGGTGAACCGCTGGGGTGGGGCACCTAAACTGGTCTGGTTATGCCTGATGCCCGGACCGAGTCCCCGAGTCCTTCCCCATCCCCGGCTTCCTCCGCGGCCTCGTCTTCGGCCTCGGCGCAGGACCCGGCTTCGCGTCCGCGACGGCGTCGCGGCGGAAAAGGCCGCCGGCCGACCGACGCAGGGCGCCCCGCCTCCCTCGGTCACCGCGGCCCGCAGCCCGACGACCAGGCGGTCGGCGGGCTCTCGCTGACGGAGGTCGCGGCGCGGCTGGACGAGCTGATGGCGTCCGATCGCGAGCACCTCGGGCGTCGGCTGGAGCGGGTCCGGCGGACGTCGGACCCGCGCAAACGGGACGCTGAGCTCCAGAGTCTGCTCGGCACGATCGAGCAGGCCGAGCGTCGCGTCGAACAGCGCCGGCTCGCGATGCCCGAGATCACGTACCCGCCGGAGCTCCCGGTCAGTCAGCTCAAGGACGACATCGCGGCCGCGATCCGGGACCACCAGGTCGTGGTCGTCGCAGGCGAGACCGGCTCCGGCAAGACCACCCAGCTGCCGAAGATCTGCCTCGAGCTCGGTCGCGGCGTGCACGGCATGATCGGGCACACCCAGCCCCGCCGGCTCGCGGCGCGCACGGTCGCCGAGCGGATCGCGGAGGAGCTCGGCACCGAACTCGGCGACACGATCGGCTTCGCGGTCCGGTTCACCGACAAGGTCAGCGAGCGCTCGCTGGTGAAGCTGATGACCGACGGCATCCTGCTCAACGAGCTGCAGCGCGACCGCGACCTGACCCGGTACGACACGCTCATCATCGACGAGGCGCACGAGCGCAGTCTCAACATCGACTTCATCCTCGGGTACCTGAAGCGCCTGCTCCCCCGCCGCCCGGACCTGAAGGTGATCATCACCTCGGCGACCATCGACCCGGAGCGATTCGCCGAGCACTTCCAGGCCGCGGACGGGACGCCGGCGCCGATCGTCGAGGTGTCCGGCCGGACCTACCCGGTCGAGGTGCGGTACCGGCCGATCAACGACCCCGACGACCCGCGCACGATCGACCGCGACCAGACGCAGGCGATTCTGGACGCCGTCGAGGAGCTCGAGTACGAGGCCGACGGCGACGTCCTGGTCTTCCTGTCCGGCGAGCGCGAGATCCGCGACACCGCCGACGCGCTGAACGACAAGTACGCCGCGCAACGCGGCCGGCCCGGCGCCGTCGAGATCCTCCCGCTGTATGCCCGGCTGTCGAACGCCGAGCAGCATCGCGTCTTCCAACCGCACTCGACGCGCCGCATCGTGCTCGCCACGAACGTCGCCGAGACCTCGCTCACGGTCCCCGGCATCAAGTACGTGATCGACCCCGGTACGGCGCGGATCTCGCGGTACAGCCACCGCACCAAGGTCCAGCACCTGCCGATCGAGCCGGTCTCGCAGGCCAGCGCCAACCAGCGCAAAGGCCGCAGCGGCCGGACCAGCGACGGGATCTGCATCCGGCTGTACTCCGAGGAGGACTTCCGCAACCGGCCGGAGTTCACCGACCCGGAGATCCTCCGTACCAACCTCGCGTCGGTCATTCTGCAGATGACCGCGATCGGGCTCGGCGACATCGCCGCGTTCCCGTTCATCGACGAGCCGGACCGGCGCAGCATCACCGACGGCCTGCAACTGCTCACCGAACTCGGCGCGATCGAGACGCCGAAGGGCGGCCGGCTGACCCCGATCGGCCGCCAGCTCGCGCAGATCCCGCTCGACCCACGACTCGCCCGGATGATCGTCGAGGCCGACAAGCACGCCTGCGTCCGCGAGGTGATGGTGATCGCGGCGGCGCTGTCGATCCAGGACCCGCGCGAGCGGCCCGCCGACGCCGAGGCACAGGCCCAGCAGGCGCACGCCCGGTTCCGCGACCCGAACAGCGACTTCCTCGGGTACCTCAACCTCTGGAACTACCTGAAGAAGCAGCAGAAGGAGCTGTCCGGCAACCAGTTCCGCCGGATGTGCCGCAACGAATACCTGAACTATCTGCGTGTCCGCGAGTGGCAGGACATCTTCGCGCAGCTGCGCCAGGTCGCGTCCCAGATCGGCGTCAAGCTGAACAGCGGCGAGCCGGCCGACCCGCAGAGCGTCCACATCGCGCTGATGTCCGGTCTGCTCAGCCACCTCGGCATGAAGGACCCGGCGAACCCGCATCAGTACCTCGGCGCGCGCGGCACGAAGTTCGCGATCTTCCCGGGCTCCGGGTTGTTCAAGAAGCCGCCGCAGTTCGTGATGGCCGCCGAGCTCGTCGAGACGTCGAAGCTGTGGGCCCGCGTCAACGCGAAGATCGAGCCCGAGTGGGCCGAGGATCTCGCGCCGCACCTGATCAAGCGGTCGTACTCCGAGCCGCACTGGGAACGCAAGGCCGGCGCCGTGATGGCCTACGAGAAGGTCACGCTGTACGGCGTGCCGATCGTCGCACGGCGCAAGGTGAACTACGGCAAGGTCGACCCCGAGGTGTCGCGCGAGCTGTTCATCCGGCACGCCCTGGTCGAGGGCGACTGGGACACCCACCACAAGTTCTTCCACGAGAACCGCAAGCTGATCGAAGAGGTCGAGGAGCTCGAGGAACGCACCCGGCGCCGCGACCTGCTGGTCGACGACGAGACGCTGTTCACGTTCTACGACGAGCGCATCGGCGCGGAGGTGGTCACCGGCCGGCACTTCGACACCTGGTGGAAGAAGGCGCGGCAGCGCGACCCCGACCTGCTCGACTTCGAGCGCTCGCTGATCGTTCGCGAGGGCGCGGAGGTCAAGGAGGAGGAGTTCCCGCTGCAGTGGACGCAGAACGGGATGACCTTCGACCTCAGCTACGCGTTCGAGCCAGGGACGGACGCGGACGGCGTGACCGTGCACATCCCGCTCCTGGTACTCAACCAGGTCACCGCTGACGGGTTCGAGTGGAGCGTGCCAGGGTTTCGCGAAGAGCTGGTGACGACGCTGATCAAGTCACTGCCGAAGGCGATCCGGCGCAACATCGTGCCGGCTCCGGACCACGCGCGGCAGATCCTCCCCCAACTCGACCCGGCGTCCGGTCCGCTGACCGACGCGATGGCCCGCGCCTTGCGGGAGCTGCGCGGTGTCGAGATCGCACCCGAGGACTGGGACTGGAGCCGGGTGCCCGAGCACCTGCGGATGACCTTCCGGGTCGTCGACGACAAGCGCAAGACGGTGGCCGAGGGCAAGGATCTCGCGCTGCTGAAGGAGAAGCTGAAGCCGAAAACCAAGGCCGCGATCTCACAGGTCGCGTCCAAGGCGGTCAACGGATTGGAGAAGTCCGGGCTCACCGACTGGACCTTCGGCGATCTCCCCCGCTCCTTCTCCGAGCACCGCAACGGATTGACGGTGGCGGGCTATCCGGCGCTTGTCGACGAGGGAAAGAGTGTCGCGATCCGGCTGCAGGAGACCGAGCGCGATCAGGCCGCCGCGATGTGGGCGGGCACTCGGCGTCTGCTGCTGCTGACCATGCCGTCGGTGATCGACGTCGTACAGCGCCAGCTGACCAACCAGCAGAAGATGACGTTGCTGGCGGGTCCGCATCGCAACGTCGGCGAACTGCTCGACGACGCGATCTCGGCGGCGGTCGACCAGTTGATGGCTGCCGCGGGCGGCCCGGCGTGGAACCTGACCGCGTTCTCGATCCTGCGCGACGCCGTACGGTCGGAGCTCGCGGACACCGTGCTGACGATCCTGCAGCAGGTGGAGCAGGTGCTCGCGCATGCGCGGACCGTGGACAAGCAGATCTCCCGGGCGTCGTCGCCGGCGCTGCTCGCGTCGCTGTCCGACATCCGCGGCCAGCTCGAGGGGCTCGTCCATCCCGGTTTCATCACCGAGACCGGAGCCAAGCGGCTGCCGGACCTGGTCCGGTACCTGCGTGGGATGGAGCAGCGCCTCGACAAGCTCACCACGAACGCGGCCCGGGACCGTTCGGGGATGGCGATCGTCGAGGTGCTCACCGAGGAGTTCCGCAAGAAACTCCGCGCGGTCCCGACCGGCAAGTATCCGAGCGAGGCTCTGCTGGAGGTGCGCTGGATGCTGGAGGAGCTGCGCATCAGCCTCTTCGCGCAGACGCTCGGCACGCCGTACCCGGTGTCGGAGAAACGCATCCGCAAGGCGCTCGCCGACAGTTAGGAGTTCAGCAAGCGGCGGGCGTGTTCGTGGACGGCCGTGCGGAGTTCTGGCGGCTCCAGGATCTCGAAAGGCCAGTAGATACGGCAGACCTGCGCGACCAGCGGTCCGAGTTCGTTCGCGGCGAACCGGACCTCGCAGGTCGTGTCGTCGATCGCCTCGACCACACCCTGGCTCGGTGGGATTTGCCCGGCGACCTCGTCGGCCGGTGCCTGGACCCGGAGCCGGGCGACCAGGTCCCACGGCGCGACTCCGGTGCCCTCGGCAACGAGTGTGACGGGGTCGGGCGGGTCGACGAAGCGGTAGCGGTTGCCGGTGAGGACCGGCTGGGTGATGCGGTCGACACGGAACGTGCGCCAGGCCTGACGTTCCCGGTCCCGGGCGACCAAGTACCACCGGCGGCCGGTGTGGACGATCTGTAGCGGTTCGACGCTTCGCTCCGATTCGGCGCCGTCGTGGGTGCGATAGCGGAACCGGATCCCTTCGGAGTGCCGGCAGCCCGCGGCCAAAGTCACCAGGACGCCGCTGTCGACCGGCGGTAGCTCGCCCTGGGGTAGCTGCGTGGTGTGGGCGGCGATCGCGTCGACCTGTTCGCGCAACCGCACCGGCAGCACCTGATGCAGTTTGGCGAGCGCCGAGATCGCAGCCTCCTCGACGCCGGAGACCGTCGTGGTCGTCGCGACCCGGAGGCCGACCGCGATCGCCACGGCCTCCGCATCCTCGAGCAGCAGCGGCGGTAGGCGGCCGCCCAGTCCGAGGCGGTAGCCGCCACCGATCCCGGCCTCGGCGTCGATCGGGTACCCGAGGTCGCGCAGCCGCGTGACGTCCCGCCGTACCGTCCGCGGCGTGACCTCGAGCCTCGCGGCCAGCTCGGCGCCGTACCACTGGGCGCGCGAGTGGAGCAAGGACAACAGCCGCAGCATCCTTGATGCAGTGTCCATCGGGATCTATTGTCCAGGATTCTGCGGACCGATCCTGTCCGCAGGTCGTCCTACCGTGCGGTGTATGACCACGACACAGCATCTCCTCGACCTGTCCGACTTCGCCTGGGCGCGGCTGCGCGACCGCCTCGCCGGTCTGACGGACGACGAGTACTTCTGGGAACCGTTCGACGGCTGCTGGTCGGTCCGCCCGAACGGCAACGGCTTCGTGAGCGATCGGTCCGCGCTCCCGCCGGAGCCGGCGCCCTTCACCACGGTGGCGTGGCGGGTCACGCATCTGATCGACATCCTGCAGGCGGAGCGCACAGCCACCTGGTTCGGCCAGGAGCCGGCGCCCGACGACGGTGAGCCGACGGAACCGGGCTCGGTGCAGGCCGCCCTGGCGGCGCTCGATCACGCGTACGCCGTCCGGCGCCGCCGGCTCGCTGCATTGAGTCAGGAGGACCTGGACCGACCGATGGGTGAGATCGCGGGGCCGTATGCCGAGCACGACGGCACGTCGTTCGCCCTGCACATCCTCGACGAACTGATCCACCACGGCGCCGAGGTCGGCACCGTCCGCGACTTCTACCGCGGTGTGCACGCCGAAGACCCATTCGCGGCTGCCCTTGCAGGTGAGCTCACGTCGGCCGACCGCCCCGCACTGCTCGCCGAGGCGGCCGCCGCGCAGCGCTGGGAGGTCATCCCGCAACTCGCGGACCTCGGCTTCGCCGTCGACGAACCTACGGCGGACAACGTCACCGCAGCCCACCTCGCGGCCGGAGCAGGCTCGCTCCCCACTCTCCGGTTCCTGGTGGAGAACGGCGCGGACCTGTCGCTGACCGACTCCCGGTTCAACGCCGACGTACTCGGATGGGCGCAATGGTTCAAGCAGACAGATGTGGCGGAATACCTCACGACGATTGTGCCGGAGTACCTCGCGACGATCCGATCAGCACCCGAGTCCCGTTAGGAGCGGTGACCAAGCTCAAGGAGCGAGAGCTGGCGCCGTCTTGATCGATGTGCCGGCGACGGCGTTGCCGTGATGGCTCCGGAGATGGCATGCCTCCTGTCTTCAGAACGGTGGCGGGTCGTGAGCCGCCTGCCGGGGACCGGCGGTGGGATTTGCGTCGGGCTGCTGGGTGATGGGGCCGCGGGCGGGTGGGACGGTGGTGTAGCGGTGCCCGGTGGGCGTGGTCAGTGTGATCGACCCGTCGGGGTGGCTGACGGTTTTCCATCTCCAGGCTTTGGTGTCCTTGATGACGTGGTGATATTCGCAGTACGGCGCCATTCCGGTCAGGGTTGTGCGGCCTGATTGCGTGAACGGGATGAGGTGGTCGCGGTCGCACTCGCGCGAGGTGCGGTTGCAGCCGGGCCAGGCGCAGACGGGGTGGCGGGCGAGGAGGGTTTCGGTGACCAGCACGCCTGGGTCGTGGCGGGTGGTGGAGGCCTCGAGCACCGATCCGTTGGCGGGGTCGGTGAGGAGCCGGCGCCAGGTGCCGTCGGCGGCGATGCGACGGGCCATGCCGGCGGGGATGGGGCCGTAGCCGGTGAGTTCGGCAGGGTCGTTGTCGAGGCCGAGCAGCGTCGAGGCGGGGACGACGACCTCGATGTGCGGGCGGCGGCGGTGCTGGTCGGGCAGCCGCCGGCCGAGCCAGTCCAGCCCGTTGCGCAGGATGTGCTCGAACAGATCCGCGGCCACATCCGCGCGCCGCTGCTCGGCAGTGCGAACGTCCTTCTCCGACGCAGCACCCACAGCAACACCCGCAGCAGCACCCGCTCCGGCGGCGGCGCCGGTGCTGCCGGCGGAGGCGTCGTCATGGTTGGCGCCCGGATCGCGATCGGTGTCGGGTCTGGCATCCGGGGACCCTGGGCCGGCGTCCGCGAGAGCCGGCACTCCACGATCCACCGGTGCACCGCGCGGCGCGATGGCGTCGTCATCGCTGACGGCGTCGGTGAGAGCGTCGGTGAGAGCGTCATTGAGAGCGTCGGTGGCGGCGTCAGGGGTAGCGGCGTCAGCGGTGGCGGCGTCACGGGTAGCGGCGTCAGCTGTGGCGGCGTCACGGGTAGCGGCGTCACGGGTAGCGGTGGCGGCGTCAGGGGTGGCCGCGTCGATGGCGGTGGATGCGGTCGATGCGGTCGCGGCGTCGGCGTCGGCGTCGGCGTCAGGGCTAGCGGCGTTGGGGGTGGCGGCGTTGGGGGTGGCGGCGTCGGGGTGGCGGCGTCGGGGGTGGCGGTGGCGGCAGTGGCGGTGGCGGCAGTGGCGGTGGCGGCAGTGGCGGTGGCGGCAGTGGCGGTGGCGGCAGTGGCGGTGGCGGCAGTGGCGGCAGTGGTGCCACGTTTGGCGAGGGCGGCCATGGCTTGGATGGTCACCCACATCCGCTGAATCTTGTCGGCGGTGTGCACGATCCACAGTCCGGCCATGCCGTTGGCCAGCGGGACGATCTTGCAGGTCCGCTCGGCCACCGCGGCGCGGTGCTCGTCGGCCGCTTGCGAAGCGGTGTGTTTGGCGACCTGGCGGCGCAGCGACTCCATCAAGTTCCGGTGGGTTTGCTTCGCGGCACGTTTCAGCACATGCGCCTCCACCGCCCGCGCCGCCTCATCGGGCAGAGCGCTGGTCGCCTCGGAGATCGCCAGCGCCTTACCCCACGTCAGCGCCCCACACCGCAACCCCGAATGAGTGGCCGACAGCGACGAGGTCAGACGCAACGCGGTCGCCACCCGCCGCCCCACCGTGTTCGGCGACAACCCCAGCGCCAGCGCGATCTCGCCATACCAGGACCGCTCCGCGTCGACCGGACGGCCCCTGGAATCGAGCTGGGTCGGGCGCGGCGACTCGCGATGCTCGGCGCGGCGCTGCCGGACGAACGACGCCGTCGCGCTGGCCTTGATCGCCTCGCCCCAGCCGATCAGCCGGTCCGCGGCCCGCATCAACTCGATCAGCGCCATCGGCGACATCACCTCTGGGCGGGTCATCTCCAACGCCGACGCCAGCGCGCCGCCGGGCGGTAGCGACACCCAGGCCGGCGCCTCCCGGCGCAACATCTCCCGCTCCGCCGCATCCTGTTCGACACCGTCCCATTCCTGCCACTCGAACTCGTCCACCCGCGAGTAGCGATTCAGGCCCAGCAACGCGTCGAGCTCCGCGTCCAGTTGGTCCTGCTCAGTAATGAAACGCGCATCTTCAGGGAGCTCAGAACCAGTCAGTTGGTACAGGTCGTCCGGGATGTAGTCATCGTCCAGCGGCTCGCAGCTGCAATGGAGGCACGCGCCACCGCCAGGGGCCGCATCGGTGCGTGAGGCGGTATCGGCGGCGACCCGCTGGCCGCTGCCTGTCCCGGTTCCGACGCTCATCTGCATGTGCCAATATTAGAACGTATGTTCGCTTCAATTCAAGTCTCGGAGGGCGCCGGAAGGGTGCCGGTGTCGTCATGTCGCACGACATGAGTGACAGTTCTGCATCCAGACATCGGTGACTGTTCGGGCGATGTTGGTTGACGGCGGACGAATCGACCGTTCCGATGAGGTTCGCGAGTCCCCGCAAGATCCACGCCGATCAGGCCGACATCGACACGCCGCTCGTCCGCGAACTGGTGGCCGTTCAGTTCCCGCAGTGGGCCGCGCTGCCGCTGGAGCCCGTCGACTCCGGTGGATTGGTGAACGCGATCTACCGCCTGGGTTCCGACCTGTCCGTACGGCTGCTGCTCCGGCGTTCGATCACCGACATCGTGCAACGGGAGCAGGCGAAACCGATCGCCTCGACAGAGGGGATGGCCACCTCGCGGCATTCGCGCCGTTCCTGCCTGTACGCACCCCTGCCCCGACGCGCTCGCCGACCCACGCGGGCTGGCGACGGACCTCGCGGCGTTCGTCGACGCGTTCCGGCGGATCGACCTGCCGGACCGGCCGCCGGCGTATCCGGGCGAGCGCCGCACGCGCGCCCCGATGGCCGCGATGGACTCCTCGACGCGCAAGGCGATCGGCCAACTGGATGGCCTGATCGACACTCGCGCAGCGCTGGCGTCGTGGGAGGAGTCGTTCGCGGCGCCCTACGACGGGCGCGAGGTGTTGGTGCACTCGGACCTGACGCCGAGCAACCTGCTCGTGTCGGCGGAGGGCGGGCTGACAGCGGTGCGCGACTTCGAGACATGCGGTGTCGGCGATCCGGCGTACGACCCGTTCCCCGTGTGGTACCTATTGCCCGCGAATGTCCGCGACGAGTTTCGTGCGGCGCTGGACGTGGACGACGCGACGTGGCTTCGCGGGCGCGTGCTGTCACAGGCCCTGATCGTGTTGGCGCATCACAAGGACACCAACCCGACGCTGGCGAACGATGCACGGCACGCGATCGGCGAGGTGCTCGCAACTCCTGGATGAGGTCTCTGAGCTGGCGATCGACCGTCAGCTCCCATGCCTCGCAGCCCTAACGACGTTCCACCAGCTTGGTCAGCCGCGGGAACCTGACCAAGCTCGTCGAGGACATCGGACCGGCGCCCGGCGTGACTTACCGCGGCAACGGCTGAGCTCCCGCTCTTCCTTCGAGCAGCCGGCCTGTTGTCAGGGGACGAAGGCTCGTTGGGAGCGGTGGCGGAAATCGGTGGGGGTCAGGGCGTGCGCGGTGGTGAAGCAGCGGGTGAAGTAGGACTGGCTGGTGAAGCCGCAGCGGGTGGCGATCGCGGCGATCGTCAGGTTGGTTGCTGCCAGCAAGGATGCGGCGTGTTCCAGGCGGAGGTCTGCGACGAAGCCGGTCGGTGTGACGCCGTACGCTGCCCGCATCGAGCGCGACAGGTGGCCGGCGCTGACACCAGCCAGTTCGAGCAGGCGCGGTACGCCGCCGCGGAGGTTGTCCTCGGCGCGCATCGACGTACACGCCTCGGCCAGCCAGTCGGGTACACCGGAGCCGCTGCGGTCGGCAGGAGCGAGCAGGTCCAGCAGGTCGATCCAGAACCGAAGCAGGTCGTACGTCGTCGGATCACTCTGGAAGCGGTCCAACGCGTGCTCGAAGACAGGTACGGCGGCAGGCTGATGGAAGGTGACCGGACCGCGGGACGGCCAGGACGCGGTCCGGGTGAGGTTCAGGAATCCTTGCCACAGCGAGCTCGGGAACGCGACGTTGACGAACTCCAGACCGTCCGGCGCCGAGCCGCGCACCGCGTGCCGGTCGCTCGGCCGGACCAAGACCACGTCGCCGGCGCGCAGTGGCGCGGTGCCCGTGGTCAGCAGGTGCTCGCCGCTCCCGGCCAGCACTCCCATGAACTCGTGGAAGTCCGCGTGCGTGTGCAGCTCGGTGTCGCTGGCCCGGGCGGGGATGCGCACCCGCGCGGCGTGGTACGGCCGACCGAACGCATGCGCCTCGAACCTCAGCACCTGATCCACATCACGACAGTACAAATTCTCGTCGTACCGCTGCTAGGCCTCGGGTACGCCGAACCCGCACGCTGAAGGCATGTTCGAAACAGACGGCTACGTCATCTTCCGCGACGTCATCGACCACGACCTGATCAAGGAAGTGAACGATCATGTCGAATGGCTGCAGGCCCGGCATCCCGAGGTGCGGCCCGAGCAACTCGGGCACATCTACCTGCGCGACGACCCGTTCTGGGTGCGGCTGATCAGCGACGACCGGCTCGTCGACATCGCCGAGCAGTTCATCGGGCCGGACATCGCACTGTTCGCGTCGCACTACATCTCGAAGCCGCCGTACTCCGGGCAGCCGGTGCTCTGGCACCAGGACGCCGCGTTCTGGCCGCTCGACCCGATGGAGGTGGTGACGCTCTGGCTCGCCGTCGACCACTCGACCCCGGAGAACGGCTGCGTGCGGGTAATCCCCGGCAGTCACCGCTCCGACGTGGCCGGGATGCGCGACAACACCGAGGTGCAGAGCGTGCTGGGCAAGGAGATCGCGGTCGAGGTCGACGAGTCGCAGGCCGTCGACATGGTGCTCGCGCCGGGCGATGTCGAGGTCCACCACCCGAACATCGTGCACGGCAGCAACGCGAACACATCGCCGTACCGGCGCTGCGGGCTGACGATTCGCTACATCCCGACATCGACGCGGATCACCGACCCGGAGACGCCGTACCCGAGCGCCTTCCATCTGCGCGGGAAGCCCGGAGTGAACAGCTACCAGCCGCGGCCGCGGTACGTCGAGGGCCGGCACTTCGCATACCGCGGAGCCCGCTGAGCCGGACAGACGAAAGGGCCCGCCCTCGGGGAGAGGACGGGCCCTTGCACGTGATTACTCGAGGCAGATCCGGAACGGGTGTCCCGCCGGGTCGGCGTAGATCCGCCAGCCGCGCTCGTTGTGCGCGGGCGGCGGGTCCAGGGGGTCGAGCGGTTCGGCCCCGAGGGCGACCACGGTGGCGTGACCGCTGGAGAGGTCCTCGACGATCAGGTCGAGGTGGAGATCCTGCGCGTCGGTGCCGGGCCAGGTGGCCGGCACGTACTCCTCCGAGCGCCGGAAGGCCAGCGTCGAGACGCCGAGCGAGGAGCCGGGGCCGGTCAGGCTCCGCCAGTCCTCGTCACCGTTCTCGTCGATGTCCAGCCCCAGCAGCGCCGAGTAGAACTGGGCGAGCTCGAACGGATCCGGGCACTCCAGAACCACCGAGCCGAGCCGCCCGGCAGTACTGCCCGGCTGCTCTGCCACCTGCGTCATCTGTCCTCCACATTCTGTACGTCAACCGGCCCCTGGTCGCGGGGCAGGTGCGGGCAGGGCCCTCTGGTCGGAAGGCCCGGCCGCCTACGATGACAGGTCGCGGGGACACTTCGCACCTTTCGACACGCGTTCTCGCCGACTGAGCCGGTTGCTGACAGTGAAGGATCGAGTTCGCTACCACTATCAGCCGGTGACACTGGTAGCGCGGCGCCGCTCCCCCAGCTTGCGGACCTTGGCTCGCGTCCCGCAGTCAGCCATCGCGCACCAGCGGCGCGAACCGTTCCGGCTGCGGTCCAGGAACAGCCATCCGCAGCCACCGTCCGCGACCGGGCAGGCGCGCAACTGGCGGAGCTCCACAGTCCGGATCAGCTCGACCGCCGCGACCACCAGCCGATCGGGAATCAGTTGGGCCGGCGACGTCCCGACGACCAGATCGGCAATACCGTGCTCGCCGGCCCGCGACGGGACGAGCATCGACCTCGCAGCCGCCGCCGACCAGCGCAACATCAGCCGTTCGAAGGCTCCCCCAGGCTTGTCGTGCGCGTCAGTGGCCGCCGAGTGGGCGGCCCGTGGGGCGAGCACGTCGTACGTCGCCTCGCGAATGTCCAGCGTCGCGTTGAGCGCCTTGGTCGCCAACTCCGGAGCCGTCCGCCAGGCCTCCTCGACCGCCTGTTCCTCGCGCGCGTCCAGAAGCCCGCAACGGCGGCTCCAGGCGAGCAGATCGGCCGGTACGGCGAGGTGGTCGAAGTCCACCGGACCGCCCGGAATCCGCGGGCTGACCGTGTTCACCAGATCGAGGGCGGGGTGTCCGCCCACGATGCGATATTCCGCGCGAGAACTGTCGGTCATGGATGAGATGCTACCACTGTCCGATATTTTACCGGGATCAGGTGACCATGACCCTCTCGTCACGCCGCGCGGCCGCCGCGCTGGTGTTCCTCGGCATCTCGACGTTCTCGTTCGTCACCGTCGAGGTGCTTCCGATCGGTCTGCTGACCGTCATCGCGGACGACCTCGGGCGGTCCCGCTCGCAGGTCGGCCTGCTCGTCACCGGGTACGCCACGGTCGTCGTACTCGCGTCCATCCCGCTCGCCCGGCTCACCCATCGGCTGCCGCGTCGCCTCGTGCTGGGCAGCACCCTCGGCGTCCTCACCGTCGCCACCGCGCTCTCCGCCGCCGCTCCGACGTACGAGCTGCTGTTCGCGGCCCGGCTGGCGATCGCCCTCGCGCAAGCGTTGTTCTGGGCGATCGCGCCGCCGATCGCGACCAGCCTGTTCCCGCCGGAGCTCCGCGGCCGGGTGGTCGCGCGGCTTGCGATCGGCACCGCACTGGCCCCGATCCTCGGTATCCCGGTCGGCACCTGGCTGGGCGAGCGCGCCGGCTGGCGGGTTCCGTTCATCCTGATGACGCTGCTCGGCGCGGCCGCCTGTGCCGGCATCGTCGCGTTGCTGCCACGCACCGAAGTGCAGGACGGCCCGTCGCGCCGCGGCAGCACACCCGACCTGCGGCGGTACGTCGTACTGATCGTGGCTTCGGCGATCGGGGTCACCGGGTTCCTGACGTACAACACGTACGTCACGCCGTTCCTCCTCGACATCACCGGATTTCCGTCCAGCGCGCTCGGACCGATCCTGCTGGCCAGCGGCGCGGGCGGTCTGGTCGGGACGTTGATCGTCGGGCGGGTCCTCGACAGGTATCCGTGGGGCACCGTGGTCCTGCCGCTCGTCCTGATCACGGTCGGCTTGCTCGCCCTGTACGGCCTGGGCAGCGTGCAGGTGCTGGCCGTCGCGCTGATCGCGGTGATCGGGTTGGCCTTCAGTGGACTGGCCGTGGCCGCGCAGAGCCGGACGCTGCAGGTGGCTCCGGGCAGCACCGACATCGCTTCGGCCGGGATGAGTTCGGCGTTCAACGTCGGGATCGCCGCCGGCGCTTTCGTGGGCGGGGCGCTGATCGACATCACGACCGTCCGGAGTGTGGCGCTGGTCGGCGGGCTGCTGACCGCGATCGCCGCGCTGGTGATGCTGAGCGAGCCGTTGCTCGTCCGTCGGCGGCAGGTCGTGCCAGAGTGCCGCCATGAGCTTCGTGAAGAGCCGGTCTGACGCGCCTCCCGGGTTCTTCGAGGTCGAGGCCGCCGGTCTGCGCTGGCTGCGTGTGTCCGGCGGCGCGCCGGTGGCCGAACCGCTCGACGTCTCTCCCACCCAGCTCACGACAAGGCGGTTGGAGTCCGCTCCACCGACTGCGTCCGCCGCGGAGGACTTCGGTCGGCGCCTGGCCGTCACGCACGACGCCGGCGCCCGCTACTTCGGCGTACCTCCGGACGGGTGGGAGGGCGACGGGTACATCGGGACGCTTCCGCTTCCGCATGCTTCGGAGCCTCCGCGGTCCTGGGGTGAGTTCTACGCGAACCTTCGGCTACGGCCGTACCTGCGAGCTGCTCGCGAGCGCGGTCTTCGGCTGAATGAGTTCGAGGGTGTGTGTCGCCGGTTGGAGGCCGGTACGTACGACGATCCGTCCGACGGACCGTCCCGGATCCACGGTGACCTGTGGTCCGGCAACGTGCTGTGGACGCCGCGCGGAGTACACCTGATCGACCCGGCGGCGCACGGCGGGCATCGCGAGACCGACCTGGCGATGCTCGCGCTCTTCGGATTGCCACAGCTCGATCGGGTGCTCCGCGCGTACGACGAGGCGCATCCACTCGCGGACGGCTGGCGGGACCGGATCGGGTTGCATCAGCTTCATCCGCTGCTGGTGCACGTGGTGCTGTTCGGCGGCGGATACGTGGGTCAAGCGGTGGAGCTGGGGCTGCGGTACTGAGGATGGCGCTGCGCGGTGGTACTGAGGATGGTGCTGCGCGGTGGTACCCGACGGCGGTGCTGCGCGGTGGTATTGAAGCCTCTTGACGTAAAGGCGTGGCCCGCGAACACTCTCGAGCATGATTCCGCACCCCGCGACGCAGCAGCCGCTTCCCGACGAGACCTTCACGCTGACCCCAGACGCCTCCATCGGCAGCACCGATTCCGCCGTTCGGACGATCGCCGAGCGGTTGGCCGCGCAACTCCGCCGCTCCACCGGCTTCGGCCTTCCGGTACGGACCGGCGCCGGCACCATCACGCTGTCCACCGACGGTGCCGACTCGCTCGGCACCGAGGGGTACGAACTGCGCGCCGATTCGTCCGGCGTGACGATCACCGGTGCGACCGCAGAGGGTGTGTTCCGGGGCGTCACCACGCTGCGCCAACTGCTTCCCGCTCAGATCGAGGCGGCTGGGGTGCAGGACGGCCCGTGGGAGATCGCGGGCACGACGATTTCGGACGCCCCGCGGTACGGGTACCGCGGCGTCATGCTCGACGTCACCCGGCACTTCTTCACCGTCGACCAAGTGAAGCGCTTCATCGAGCTCGTGTCGCGGTACAAGATCAACCGGCTGCACCTGCACCTGACCGATGACCAGGGCTGGCGGATCCAGGTCGACTCCTGGCCGCGGCTCACCGAGTACGGCGGCAGTCTGCAGGTCGGCGGCGGCGCGGGCGGTGCCTACACGAAGGCCGACTTCGCCGAGATCGTCCGGTACGCCGGGGAGCACTACATCACTGTCGTACCCGAGATCGACACCCCGGGACACACCAACGCGGCGCTGGCGTCGTACCCGGAACTCACCGCGGACGGCGTCGCGCCCGAGCTGTACACCGGCACGAAGGTCGGGTTCAGCTCGCTGGCGAGCGGCAAGGAGCGGACGTACGAGTTCCTGGCCGACGTGTTCCGTGAGGTCGCCGAGCAGACGTCGGGCGACCTCGTCCACCTCGGCGGCGACGAGGCCCATGTGACGCCGCACGAGGACTACCTGACCTTCGTGCCGAAGGCCGCGCAACTCGTCGTCGACCAGGGCAAGCGCGTGATGGGCTGGCACGAGATCGCCGACGCGCCACTGCCGGCCGGGACGATCGTGCAGTACTGGGGCACGGAGGACGAGAAGGCGCAGGCGCTGGCCGTCAAGGCGGTCGAGCAGGGCGCGACGCTCGTACTCTCGCCCGCCAACCGCGCCTACCTGGACATGAAGTACGACGAGGACACGCCGCTCGGGCTGCAGTGGGCGGGACTGGTCAGCGTGGAGCAGTCCTACGACTGGAACCCGGCGACGCTGATCCCCGGCGTCCCCGCGACCGCCATCGACGGCGTCGAGGCGCCGCTGTGGACGGAAACGCTCGACGACCTGGCGAAGGTCGAGTACATGGTCTTCCCCCGCCTGCCCGGCATCGCCGAACTCGGCTGGTCCCCCGAATCCGCCCTCGATTGGAAGCGATACCGCGACCGCCTGGCCGGCCAGGGCCCTCGATGGGAGGCGCTCGGCGTCAACTATCACCGCTCCGCCGAGATCGACTGGGCCTGACCCCGCTTCGTCGGGGGTGATGCTGCGGCGGGTTGGCTTCGCCGCCCGTCGCGGCCGTCAGGAGGGTGGCGTGAGGACGCGGTCAAGCAGCCAGGCGGTGGTCTCGTCCAGATCCTGCTCGGCGATCGTGTGCAGAGCGACGGTGTGCTGCGTGGGGTTCGGTGCACGGACGTCGCGCACCTCGAGCCGGTACACGTACCGGTCGGGCTGTGGTTGCCCGGAGCCCAGATGTTTGGGGCCCAAGGCATGGACCGCCGCCTCCAGCCGGTCCGCGTCCGGTTGCCCGGTGGTGTCCAGTTCACCCTCCTGGACCAGTCCGGCGAACCCGCCGCTCCGCCGCACCTTGACGATCACTCGCGCCTCCTCGACGTTGCACTCCACGCAACCACACGGACCGCACCCAAAGTGTCCACAGCCGCGCGACACGCCGAGAAATTCGATCAGATTCCTGCGCCCATCACCCGGCGTACCGGCCGATTGTCCTTCGTTGCCAACACCGGAGACCGTTCACCACCTGCGAAACAGCAGGTCGGCGCGGGAATCACGGTCGCCCACCCACCCTCCGGAACCCGAATCCAGCCGGGCACGCAGCGTAACGCCCGGCGACAATCAGCGACACGTGTTTGCCGTCACCCCTACCATCCGCCCGCGAAACGGCTACAGTTATGGCGTTGCAAGTTTGGACTCCCTGAGACTTTTGCTGTGCTGCATGGCCGGTCTGTCGTCTGGGGCCTTTCGGCGACGCGCGGCTCATGAGGTGTGGGTCGCGGATTTTAAATAGCCATCGAGGAGATAGACAATGGCTGTCGGTACTGTCAAGTGGTTCAACGCTGACAAGGGCTTCGGCTTCATCACCCCGGATGACGGTGGCGCGGATGTGTTCGCGCACTACTCGGCCATCCAGATGTCGGGCTTCCGCTCGCTGGACGAGAACCAGCGCGTCGAGTTCGAGATCACCCAGGGCCAGAAGGGCCTGCAGGCGGAGAACATCCGCGCGATCTGATCCCTGGATCGCCCTTCTAGAACCAACGAAGGGGCCGGCACACCAAACGGTGTGCCGGCCCCTTCGCCATTCCCGGCCCACCCGGCACGCCCGTTCCCGCGCGCGGCATTCCCCAGCGCGGACGCTCCGTCGGCGCGGGGGTTCCGCCCGGCGCTGGGGTTCCGCCCGGCGCTGGGGTTCCGCCCGGCACTGGGGTTCCGCCCGGCGTGAACGTACGGCGGGACGAGGGCAGCGGACCGCTCGCGGCCGCCAACGCGTCTTTGTGCACGAGATCCGTACGAAACCACCCCTCGCGTACGGATCTGGTGCACAAAGTGCCGGCGCTCGTACTCGTGTACGTACGGCGCGGAGCTCGTACGGCGCGGCGCTCGTACGACGCGGTGGTCGTACGGCGCGATGGTCGTACGGCGCGATGGTCGTACGGCGCGCACGGGCACTCCCGGCCGCCAACCCGTCTTTGTGCACGAGATCCGTACGAAACCACCCCTCGCATACGGATCTGGTGCACAAAGTGCCGGCGCTCGTACTCGCGTACGTACGGCGCGGTGGTCGCACGACGCGATGGTCGTACAGCGCGGCGGTCGTACGACGCGGTGGACGTACGGCGCGCACGGGCACTCCCGGCCGCCAACGCGACTTTGTGCACGAGATCCGTACGAAACCACCCCTCGCATACGGATCTGGTGCACAAAGTGCCGGCGCTCGTACTCGTTTACGTACGGCGCGGTGGTCGCACGACGCGGTGGTCGTACGACGTGGTGGTCGTACGGCGCGATGGTCGTACGGCGCGATGGTCGTACGGCGCGATGGACGTACGGCGCGATGGACGTACGGCGCGCACGGGCACTCCGGCCGCCAGCGCGACTTTGTGCACGAGATCCGTACGAAACCACCCCTCGCGTACGGATCTGGTGCACAAAGTGCCGACTGTCGCACTCGTTACGTACGGCGCGGCGCTCGTACGACGCGATGGTCGTACAGCGCGGTGGTCGTACGGCGCGGTGGTCGTACGGCGCGAACGTCGTAAGACGCGGGGCTGGTACGCGGCGGACGTGCGGGGCTCGGGGGGCGGCTGGAGCGATCGAGGGGATGGTGAGGCGGCATCCGCATCCCCGAGCTGCCAGTTGTCGGGTGGGGGCTCCACCTTGCGGGGGCTGGGACAGGAAATACCAGGTGCATGCCCACCACAACCTGTTCGCACCCCCGACAGCCGGTCCCGACCACCACACCCCACGACAACCAGTCCCGACCACCACACCCCACGACAACCAGTCCCGACGCCCAGGTCGGTTGGGCCTTGCCGCCACCGGTACGCATCCAGCGCCTGACCCGTTCCGATCGCCATGCCCTGTTGACACAACGCGGTTCTTGGCGGGGTCGTACTGCGTGGCCGGCGCTGGAGGCGGACGGCAAGTATCTGGTGAGCTTGCGGGCTGACCGTTGCGTCGCGGGGATTTAGCGGAGGGTCGGGAGGAGGGTGGCCACTTGTTCCAGGACTCTTTCGGTGCCGGCGTAGGGGCCGTCGGGGCGGGGCCAGTGGGTGATGACGTCGGTGAAGCCGAGGGCGGCGGCTCGGGTTACTGCTTCTTCGAAGGCGGCTGGGCTGGAGAGGGCGTAGACGGTGGAGTCGAGCGAGAGGTAACGGTCGAAGGGGCGGTCGTCGGAACGCCGGGCGAGGTGGTCGTCGAGGCGGCGGGTCAGGTCGGCTACCGACTTGAACCAGCTGTCCAGGTCGTCGCCTGCTCCCCCGGTGGTCACCCAGCCATCGCCATGCTCAGCGGCGAAGCGGACGGATCGCGGACCGTTGCCGGCGAGGATCAGCGGTACGCGCGGTTGCTGCACGCAGCCCGGTAGCGTGCGGGCGTTGCGCGTCTCGTAGTACTCCCCCTTGAACGTGACGCCATCCGTGGTGAGCAGCGTGTCCAGCAGTCCGACGAACTCCTCGTACCGGTCCTGGCGCTGCCGCGGGGTGAGTTCCGGTCCGCCCTGGATCGTCGCGTCGAGGCTGCCGCCGGCGCCGATGCCGCAGCGGAAGCGGCCGTCGGAGACGTCGTCGATCGCGAGGATTTCGCGGGTCAGTGCGAGCGGGTGGCGGAAGTTCGGCGAAGTGACGAAGGTGCCGAGTTTGATCGTGGAGGTGGCAAGCGCGGCCGCTGTCAGGGTCGGCGTCGTTCCGTACCACGGTGAGTCTTGCAGGCCGGCCCAGGTGAGGTGGTCGTACGTCCACGCGTGGTCGAAGCCGAACTCCTCCGCGCGGCGCCAACGCGGTGCGGCGTCACGCCAGCGGTACTCCGGCAAGATCGCGATCCCAAAACGCATGTTCGCACCCTAACGATGTACCGCCCCACCGAGGCCCCGCCCCCAGCGGCACTGCGAGCTGTGCGCTGCGCACGAGACAGGAGGGTTGCGCACACCTGATGTGGCGCAGGGTAACGATGTGCCATCGGCGGTGTGTCCGAGACCACGATTGTTGCGTTTTGCCACGATCTTCGACACGGTCGGAGGACACTTTCCCCCATGTGACAGAACGGAGGCGCGCCGAAGCGAGGCGTGACGTACCTGTGGCCATCGATTTCGACAGCCCAACAGACACCAACCACGCAGCACCAGAGCACGCAGCACATCCCGCAATCGCAAGTCCACCCCCGCCCGGCAGCCGAAGTCGCGGCTCCGGGCTCGACCGCATCACCTTCGGGGTCAGTGCGGTCGTCGCCCTGGCCTTCGTCGCCTGGGGCATCGTCGACACCGCCGGTCTCGGCACAGCGTCGACCTCGGCCCTCGGATGGGTCGAACAGAACACCGGCTGGCTGTTCGTCCTGCTGGCCTCCGCCTTCGTCGTCTACGTGATCTGGCTGGCCGCCGGACGCTACGGGCGGATCCCGCTCGGCCGGGACGACGAGGAACCCGAGTTCAAGACCGTGTCGTGGGTCGCGATGATGTTCAGCGCCGGAATGGGCATCGGACTGATGTTCTTCGGCGTGAGCGAGCCGCTCTCGCACTTCACCAGTCCCCCGCCCGGCACTGTCGAGGGCGGGTCGCCGCAGGCCCTCGAGACCGCGATGGCAACCACGCTGTTCCACTGGACGCTGCACCCGTGGGCGATCTACGCCGTCGTCGGCATCGCGATCGCGTACGGGACGTTCCGGCGCGGGCGGTCGCAGCTCATCAGCGCGGCGTTCGCTCCGTTGCTCGGTCGCCGTACCGAGGGACCGATCGGCAAGGTCATCGACAGCTTGGCGATCTTCGCGACGCTGTTCGGGTCGGCCGCGTCGCTCGGACTCGGCGCGCTGCAGATCGGGTCCGGCGTCCAGATCCTCGGCTGGATGGACAACACCGGCAACGGCGTCCTGGTCGGCATCATCGCGGTGCTGACCGCGGCGTTCGTCGCGTCGGCGGTGTCCGGCGTTGCCAAGGGCATCCAATGGCTGTCGAACATCAACATGGTGCTGGCCGTCGTCCTCGCGGTGTTCGTGTTCGTCGTCGGCCCGACGGTGCTGATCCTCAACCTGGTCCCGACCGCGGTCGGCGACTACTTCCGCGATCTGGCCGAGATGGCCGCGCGGACCGAGGCGAGCGGCGGCGACGCGATGGCGAAGTGGCTGTCCGGCTGGACGGTCTTCTACTGGGCCTGGTGGATCTCGTGGACGCCGTTCGTCGGGATGTTCATCGCGCGGATCAGCCGTGGCCGCACGATCCGGCAGTTCGTGACCGGTGTCCTCCTGGTGCCGTCGCTGGTCAGCCTGCTGTGGTTCTGCATCTTCGGCGGTACGGCGATCGACATCCAGCGCGGCGGTACCGACATTGCGGGCGCGTCGACGACCGAGGGTCAGCTGTTCGGCATGCTCGACCAGATCCCGCTCAGCGCGATCACCACGGTGATCGTCGTCGTCCTGGTCGCGATCTTCTTCGTGTCCGGTGCGGACGCCGCGTCGATCGTGATGGGCACGCTGTCCGAACACGGTGCGATCGAACCGAAGAAGCCGCTGGTGATCTTCTGGGGTGTGCTGACCGGTGCGGTCGCGGCGGTGACGCTGGTGGCCGGCAAGGGCGGTGATGCCTTGCAAGGCCTGCAGAACGTCACGATCGTCGCGGCACTGCCGTTCGCGGTCGTCATGATCGGCCTGGCCGTCGCGCTGGCGAAGGATCTGCGGACGGACCCGTTGATGCTGCGTCGCGAGATCGGCTCGGAGGCGGTCGAGGCGGCGGTCATCGAAGGCGTCTCCCAGCACGGCGACGACTTCGCCCTCGTCGTCTGCAACGGCACCGGCAACGGAGACGGCAACGGCAACGGAAGCGGCAACGGCGGCACCGCCGGAACTGCCGTACCCGAGTCACCGCAACCGCAGGACGCCGTACCGCAACCGAAACCGCAACCGAAACCGCGACCCAAGCCGCGGCCGCAGGACTAGGCCCGCTAGCGGGACGGCGTAGGGAACGTGGCCAAGGAACTGGTACCGATGCTCCCCAGCCACACCCTCCCGTCCCGCTCGCGCACACCGGTCGGCATGTGGAAGTCGGGGTGCTTGCCACGCAGGTCGTGGACCAGGCGCCCCGACTCGTCGTACGCCTGGATCTCGATGACGTCGGCCGCCTTCGGCTTCAGCGCCTCCGGCAGCGCCCACACCACCTTGCGCAGCGCCGGATGCCGGGGCAGCAGAACATCGAGTACGGCGTTGCGCGGCGACCCGACCGCCACCCAGATCAGCCCGTCGGACCCGCGGGCGATGTTGTCCGGAAGCCCCGGGATCGTGGCGATCTGCACCGGCTCGGCGCCGTCGACGGTCAGGTCGAGCTTGTACAGCCCGTACGTCCCGGTCTCGGCCCAGAACAACGTACCGCGGTCCGCACTGAGCGCGACGCCGTTCGGGAAGGCGCGCCCGGTCGCCAGTCGCGTCACCGCACCGTCCGGGGTACGGCGGTACACGCTGCCGGTCGTGCTGTGTTCGAGGAGGTCGGCCATCCACTCGTCGATCCCGAACCGGGTCGACGAGTCGGTGAAGTAGATCGTGCCGTCCTCGGTGACGTCCGCGTTGTTGCAGAACCGCATCGGGCGGCCGTCGATCTCGGTCAGCAGCGTCGAGATCCGGTGGTCCCGGTCCAGCGTCAGCAGACCTCGGTTCGCGTCGCAGATCAGCACCTTGCCGTCCGGCAGCCACTCGAGGCCGAGCGGCCGGCCGCCGGTGTCCGCGAGCGTGCTGATCGTCCGGCCGTCGGCGCTCACGCGCAGGATGCGGCCGTCGTACAGCCCGGTGAGGACGCTGCCGTCGGAGTCGATCAACGTGTCCTCAGGGCCCTTGCCCGGCATCATGACGACATCGACCGCGATCGCCGTCGGCGTGCGGGCCGGCGGCGTCGGCGGCGGAGTCCAGCGAACCGGTGCGATCGACGACTTCATGCCGCCGACCCTAGCGCGCCGCAGCCATCCTGCTACACCCGGTGCCGGCACCGGGAAGCGCAACAGCCCGGGCCGACAGAAATCGGTCCGGGCTGTCCGGGCTGTCGCTAGAAGATGACCTCGCCGCGGGCGCGACGGGCGCGCAGGCGCTCGAGGGCCTCGTCGAGGATCTCCTGGGCCTCCTGCTCGGAGCGGCGCTCCTTCACATAGGCCAGGTGCGTCTTGTAGGGCTCGATCTTCGGAGGCGGGGGCGGGTTGTTCACATCGGTGCTGGTCGGGAGACCGCACCGGGGACAGTCCCACTCCTCCGGGATGGACGCGTCGACGGCGAACCAGGTCGCGGTCTCGTGCCCGTTCGCGCAGAAGAACACGATGCGCTGCCGGGGCGCGGTGTCACCGCGCTCCGCCTCGCCCATCGGTCCGGCGCCCACCCGGCTGCCACGAATCGCACTGCCACCACCAGCCACGGGAACCTACTCCCCTCAGCCGAGCTTGTAGAGCAGGCCGAGCGCGACGATGGCGGCGAACCAGATCAGCCCGACACCGATGGTGATCCGGTCCAGGTTGCGCTCGGCGACCGACGAGCCGCCCAGGCTGGACGACACACCGCCACCGAACAGATCCGACAGACCGCCACCGCGGCCCTTGTGCAGCAGCACGAGCAGCGTCAGGAACAGGCTGCAGACGATCACGATGATCGAGAATGCGAGAATCACGAGGAGTAGCCTAACTGAAGGTCCAGGTAACGGCAGATACCGGCGAACTCGTCCACCTGAAGGCTCGCGCCTCCGACCAGGCAGCCGTCGACATCCGGTTGGGCCATGATGCCACCTGCGCTGGCCATCTTCACCGATCCACCGTAAAGAATCCGTACCGAGTCGGCGACCGAGGGTGAAACGGTCTCCTCGATCCGGGCCCGGATCGCCGCGATGACCTCCTGCGCGTCCTCCGGCGTGGCCACCTCGCCGGTGCCGATCGCCCAGACCGGCTCGTACGCGATGACGACCTTGCGGACGTCGTCCTGCTTCAGGCCGGCCAGTCCGGCGTCGACCTGCCCGAGGCAGTGTTCGACATGACCGTTCGCCTTGCGGATCTCCAGCCCCTCGCCGACGCACATGATCGGGGTCAGCCCGGCCTCGAGCGCCTTCGCGGTCTTGGCGTTGACGAGCTCGTCGGTCTCGTGGTGGTACTGCCGGCGCTCGGAGTGCCCGGTCAGCACGTAGGTGCAGCCGAGCTTGGTGAGCATCGACGCCGAGATCTCGCCGGTGTACGCGCCGGCGTCATGCTTGGACACGTCCTGGGCGCCGTACTTGATCTTCATCCGGTCACCGTCGACGAGCGTCTGCACGCTGCGGATGTCGGTGAACGGCGGCAGCACCGCCACCTCGACCCGGTCGAAGTCGTGCTTCTTGTCCTGCAGCGTCCACGACAGCTTCTGCAGCAGGTGCACGGCCTCGACGTGGTTGAGGTTCATTTTCCAGTTGCCCGCCATCAGCGGCGTACGGGCAGCATCTGCCATGAGTGTCAGTCCTCTTCCAGTACCGCGAGACCCGGGAGCTCCTTGCCCTCCAGGTATTCCAGCGACGCGCCGCCACCGGTGGAGATGTGGCCGAACGCGTCGTCGGCGAAGCCTAGCTGCCGGACGGCGGCCGCGGAGTCACCGCCGCCGACGACGCTCAGGCCGTCCACCTCGGTCAACGCCTGCGCGACGGCCTTGGTTCCGCCGGCGAAGGCCGCCATCTCGAAGACACCCATCGGGCCGTTCCAGAAGACTGTCTTCGCGTCGGCGATCGCGGTCGCGAACGCCTTGCCGGACTCCGGGCCGATGTCCAGCCCGAGCTGGTCGGCGGGGATCGCGTCGGCCGCGACCACGGTGGCCGGGGAGTCGGCCTTGAACTCGGGCGCGACCACGATGTCGGTCGGCAGCACGATCTTCTCGCCGGTGTCCTTCAGGTAGCCGCGGACGATGTCCAGCTGGTCCTCCTCGAGGAGGCTCTTGCCGACCTCGTGGCCCTGCGCCTTGAGGAACGTGAAGACCATCCCGCCGCCGATCAGCAACTTGTCGGCCTTGGCGATCAGGTTGTCGATCACCGCGAGCTTGTCCGACACCTTGGCGCCGCCGAGGACGACGACGTACGGGCGGGCCGGGTCCTCGGTGAGCTTCTTGAGTACGTCGACCTCGGCGAGCACCAGACCGCCGGCCGCGTGCGGCAGCTTGCGCGCCACGTCGTACACACTGGCCTGCTTGCGGTGCACGACACCGAAACCGTCGCTGACGAACACGTCCGCGAGTGCAGCCAGCTCGTCGGCCAGCGCAGCACGCTCGGACTCGTCCTTGCTCTCCTCGCGCGGGTCGTACCGCACGTTCTCGAGCAGCAGGACCTCACCCTCGTCCAGATCCTGTACGGCGGACTGCGCCGCGTCACCGGTGACGTCGGTGGCGAAGTGCACGGTGATGCCCTCGGGCCGGAGCAGCTCGCCGAGCCGCTTGGCCACCGGGGCCAGCGTGAACTCCGGCTTCGGCTCGCCCTTCGGACGGCCGAGGTGCGCGGTCACGATCACCTTCGCGCCGGCCTTCGCGAGCTTGATCAGCGTCGGCAGCGAGGCCCGGATGCGGCCGTCGTCGCCGATCACCTCGTCCTTGATCGGCACGTTCAGGTCGGAGCGGACCAGCACCCGCTGACCGGCCAGGTCGCCGAGGTCTTCAATGGTCTTCACAGTTCAGCTTCCTCGGGTGAACGAGCTTGCGCCCGAAAGAACACCAGGGCTCTCCGGGCGCAAGCAGGTGGACTGCAGCGGACCTCGGTCAGAGCGAGGCGCCGATGTGCTTGACCAGGTCGACGAGGCGGTTCGAGTAGCCCCACTCGTTGTCGTACCAGCCGTACACCTTGACCTGGTTGCCGATGACCTTGGTGATCGGCGCGTCGTAGATGCAGGACGCCGGGTCGGTGACGATGTCCGAGGACACGATCGGGTCCTCGCTGTAGCGCAGGATGCCCTTGAACGGCCCCTCGGCGGCGGCGCGGTAGGCCTCGTTCACCTCGTCGACGCTGACCTCACGGGAGACGTCGACGGTCAGGTCGGTGATCGAGCCGGTCGGCACCGGGACGCGCAGCGAGTAACCGTCCAGCTTGCCGTTCAGCTCCGGCAGCACCAGGCCGATCGCCTTCGCGGCACCGGTCGAGGTCGGCACCACGTTCAGCGCGGCGGCGCGGGCGCGGCGCAGGTCCTTGTGCGGGCCGTCCTGCAGGTTCTGGTCCTGGGTGTACGCGTGGATCGTGGTCATCAGACCCTTTTCGATCGTGAACGCGTCGTGCAGCACCTTCGCCAGCGGGGCCAGGCAGTTCGTGGTGCAGGACGCGTTCGAGATCACGGTGTGCTTGTCCGCGTCGTACAGCTCGTGGTTGATGCCCATCACCACGGTCAGGTCCTCGTTCTTCGCCGGGGCGGAGATGATGACCTTCTTGGCGCCGTTGTCGGCGTGCGTCTTGGCCTTGGTGGCGTCGGTGAAGAAGCCCGTGGACTCGATCACGACGTCGGCGCCGACGTCGGACCACTTGAGGTTGGCCGGGTCGCGCTCGGCGAACGCCTTGAAGGTGTGACCGGCGACGGTGATGTCGTCCTCGGTCGCCGAGACCTCACCCGGGTACGGGCCCAGGATCGAGTCGTACTTCAGCAGGTGCGCAAGAGTCTGGTTGTCGGTCAGGTCGTTGACGGCGACGACCTCGATGTCGGCACCGGACGCCTGCACGGCGCGGAAGAAGTTACGGCCGATGCGGCCGAAGCCGTTGATACCTACGCGTACGGTCACGGGACTACGTCTCCTCTGAACTGGCTTTGCGTTGCCGCTACAGGTCGAACACTAACCCAAGAGCCCACTCGACCAACTGGTAGCGTCCAGATGAGACCACCGGTAATTTTTCACGCCTCCAGACCAGACCACTTGCTGGTACGCAGAACGATGCCCTTCCGAAACCTCCCTCCGGAAAACCCCGCCCGCTGATCAGCCGCCAGCCACCAGTAACCAGGCCACCTTCCACACCGCCGGTCGCCCACACACACACACACACACACACCACCCGGTCACCTTCCACACCAGCAGGTCACCTTCCACAGACGCGGTCGACCTCCCCCAGGCAATGCCCTGTGCAAGGTCACCCCCGCCTGCGCTAGATCACCGGCGCGTGTGCGAAGTCACCGTTGTCCGTGCAAGGTCACCTTCCACACCAGCAGGTCACCTTCCACCAGGCACGGTCGACCTCCCACAGGCAATGCCCTGTGCAAGGTCACCGGCGCCTGTGCACGGCCACCGTTGTCCGTGCGAAGTCACCGTTGTCCGTGCGAAGTCACCGTTGTCCGTGCAAGGTCACCCCCGCGCCACCAGGTCACCTTCCACGCCACCTGGTGACGTTCCACAGACGTGGTCGACCTGCACCAAGCCAAGGTGACCTTCCACAAGCAATGCCCTGTGTAAGGTCAGCCCCGCCTCGGCAAGGTCATCACCGCCTCGGCAAGGTCATCACCGCCTGGGCAAGGGCACCGCCGCGGATGCGATCCCGGTCAGGCCGGGTCGAGCATTTCCGGGGTCAGGTTGGCTTCGGTGTTCGGGATGCCGAGGTCGGCGGCGCGCTTGTCGGCCATCGCGAGCAGGCGGCGGATCCGGCCGGCCACGGCGTCCTTGGTGAGGGCCGGTTCGTGCAGCTGGCCGAGCTCCTCGAGGCTGGCCTGCTTGTGCTCCAGCCGCAGCTTGCCGGCCACCTGCAGGTGGTCCGGTACGTCGTCGCCGAGGATCTCGAGCGCCCGCTCGACGCGCGCCCCGGCGGCTACCGCGGCCCGGGCGGAGCGGCGCAGGTTCGCGTCGTCGAAGTTCGCCAGCCGGTTCGCCGTCGCGCGCACCTCGCGGCGCATCCGGCGCTCCTCCCACGCCAGCACCGACTCGTGCGCACCGAGCCGGGTCAGCAGCGCGCCGATCGCGTCGCCGTCGCGGATCACCACGCGGTCGACGTTGCGCACCTCGCGGGCCTTCGAGCCGATGCCGAGCCGCCGGGCCGCACCGACCAGCGCGAGCGCCGCCTCCGGCCCTGGGCAGGTCACCTCGAGCGAGGACGACCGGCCGGGCTCGGTCAGCGAGCCGTGGGCCAGGAACGCACCGCGCCAGGCCGCCACCGCATCGCAGGACGCCCCGGACACGACCGCCGGCGGCAGCCCGCGGACCGGACGGCCGCGGTTGTCCACCAGGCCGGTCTGGCGCGCGAGCGCGTCACCGTCACGGACGACGCGAACGACGTACTTCGTCTGCTTGCGGATCCCGGACGGGGAGATCACCACCACGTCCGACGGGTGCCCGAAGATCTCGGCGATGTCCTTGCGCAGCCGCCGTGCCGCCGCTCCGCTGTCCAGTTCGGCCTCGACGACGATCCGCCCGGACACCAGATGCAGTCCCCCGGCGAACCGCAGGATCGACGAGACCTCGGCCTTGCGGCAACACGGTTTCGTCACCTGAATACTGGTCAGCTCGGACTTCACCTGTGCTGTCATCGCCATAGAAAGCATCCTCCCACCCGTGTCAAAGACCCTTGGATCACCAACGGGTGGGCAATCCCCCGGTTACGGCAGTGACGGGCGCTGCAACCTTCCGCGGTACGGGCTGCGTTACCCCGGCGACATCCTGAGAGGAGGGGCATGAAGGCTCCCGACGAAGCCGAGTTCACCGAGTTCGCGGCGAACTCGATCCGCCGGCTGCGCAGAACGGCGTACCTGATGTGCGGCGACTGGCACCGGGCGGAGGACGCGGCCCAGGACGCGCTGGTGAAGGTGTACCGCCGCTGGCACCGGATCGACCGCACCCAAGGGCTGAACGGGTACGCGCAGAAGTGCCTGGTCACCGCGGTGTTCGATCAGGCCAGGCGGCCGTGACGCCGCGAACGGCTGGTCGACGCCGACGACCCACCCGCGTATCCCGCCGATGCGATCGGCACCGTCGACGACCGGATGCTGGTCGTCGACGGTGCTCGCAGCGCTGCCACCGAGCCAACGGGCCTGCGTGGTCCTGCGGCACTACGCCGACCTCAGCCTCGAACAGACCGCCGACATCCTCGGTATCGGGGTCGGCGGTGTGAAGAGCCAGACCTCGCGCGGCCTGACCCGGTTGCGCGAACTCCTCGACCAGAACGAAAGGAGCGCCTCGTGACCCTCGACCGGGACATCGAACGGCTGCTGGCAACCGCGGCCGACGACACCGATCAGCCACTCACCACCGACGTCGACGAGGTGCTCGTCCGCGCTCGGCGCTCGGCCCGCAGGAGCCGCATCGCGACGCTCTCGACCGCCGTCCTCACCACCGGCGTGATCATCGCGGGTGTCACCACCTGGTCCGCCAACCGCAGCGAGAGCATCGCTCCGGCCGGCGACCCGGGCATCACGGTCGACCCGACCACCGGCCGCGTCGTCGACAACGAGACCGGGCACGTCGCCGCGGCACCCCCCGCGGTCAGCCCGCTGTCGGACGCCGAAGTGCTGCGTCGCTGCCGGCCGTACGACGTCGAGTACGTCGAGGCCATGAAGGAACGCGGGGCCAACGCGTTCGACACCGCGGGCGCGATCGACGGCCGGTGGAAGGTGGTCGTGAAGAGCGGCGACCAGCAACGGCTGCAGGCACTGTTCCTGGCACCCGATCGATCGTCTCCACCTGCACAATGGAAGGTGCGGACAAGCCCAAGACGAACGGCCGCTACAGCACGACGCAGGGCTTCGCCAAGGATCCCAGCGGAGCAGCCGAGAAGCAGCCACAGTCGGTCGCGAGCAACGTCCAGCTCCCGGTGTCCGGCGTCGCTCGAATCCTGGTGGACTTGGCCGGCGAGCAATCGCCGCGACAGGCCCTGGTCGGCACCGGCGGCTTCTTCAGCCTCGGATATCCCAACTGGGCGGAGTACCGGCTGCCGACGCCGGACGCCAAGGGCCGGACCCGTCCGCCCGAGCCGACCGTGCAACGCGTCCGCGGGTACGACGCGGACGGCCGGCGGATCTACGAATGGAAGTACCAGCCACCCGAGCTGCCGAAGCAGAAGAGCGTGCCCGCGGACCGGAAGATCGACGTCCCGGAACCGATCACCCCTGAGGTCGTGCTGACGAAGGACCCGGCGACCGGCCGGGCGTTGCTGCCGAAGCCACCGGTCAGCCCGTTGAGCGACGACGCGATCCGGACGCGGTGCAAGAAGCCCGACGAGGCGTACTTCAAGAACGGCGGACCACAGGTCGGTCAGGACTCCCGGACCTACGACGCCGGCAAGATCTCCGCCGACTGGAAGGTGGTCCTGAAGACCGGAACCGGGATCGACTTGACCGCGCTGCTGGTCTCCCCCGGCGACAACGTCGTGATGTGGTGCCACATGTACACCAAGGCCGACTCGTACGACTACGCCCGGGCCGCGGTGCCGGCGAACGGGAAGTTCGGGATCGGCATGGAGTGGGGCCAGGTGCCGGACGGTGTCGCGCAAGTCATCGTCGACCTGCCGACCGGTCCGGTGCCGGCGCTGGTCTCCAACGGCTACTTCATCTGGGGACTCACCGGCGGCAACTCCGACATCAAGAACGTCCGGATCCGCGGCTTCAACGCCCAGGGCAAGCAGGTGTACGACGCCAAGCACGACGTCGACGCCAGCTGACCCCGGGCGCTACCCGAAGATCTCGCGGTAGACCTTCGCGAGTTTGTCGGGAGCGTGGTGCAGGTCGCGGTCGTCGTCGGCGACGTCGGCGATCACCAGCTCGGCCCCGAGAGCGCGCGCCGTACGGCGAAGCGACTCGGGGTCGGGCACATGACCGACATCCGCGAGCACGACGTCGATGCGCAGGTCCGGCGCGTGACCGGCCAGCACCTCCAGATGCGTCTCGGGTGAGAACCCGTCGGTCTCCCCCTTCTGCTCGCCGAGGTTCAGCGTCAGCAGCCGGCGCGCGCTGGTCTGCTCGAGCGCGCGGCACAGCTCGGGCACGAGCAGGTTCGGGATCACGGAGGTGAACCAGGAGCCCGGCCCGACCACGACCCAGTCCGCTTCCTCGACAGCCACCAGAGCCTCAGGACACGCGGGCGGGTCGGCCGGGTCGAGCGCGACATCGACCACATGCCCTTCGGTGGAAGCCACTTCGGCCTGACCACGGATCTCGGTGATGACCTCCGGGTGCGTCGGGTCCAGCCCGAGCACGCGGGCCTTGATGTCGAGCGGTACGGCGGACATCGGCAGCACGCGGCCCTGCGCACCGAGCAGCCGGGCCACCCAGTCGAGTCCGTCGACGGCCTCACCGAGCAACTCCCACAGCGCGACGATCAGCAGGTTCCCGACGGCGTGGTCGTGCAGCTCACCGTTGCTCCGGAAGCGATGCTGCAGGACGTCGGCCCAGGTACGGCCCCACTCGTCGTCGCGGCACAACGCGGCCAGCGCCATCCGCAGGTCACCCGGCGGCAGCACCCCGAGCTCCTGGCGCAGCCGCCCCGAGGAACCGCCGTTGTCCGCGACCGTGACGACCGCGGTCAGCTGATCGGTGACATGACGCAGCGCGGACAGAGACGCGGCCAGGCCGTGTCCTCCGCCCAACGCGACGACTCTCGAGGATCTCGTCACTCACGCCCCAAGTCACGGTGCACGACCAACGTCGGTGACCCCTTCTCGCGCAGCCTTCGGGCGATCTCCTCGGCCATCGCGACGCTGCGGTGCTTACCCCCGGTGCAGCCGATCGCGACGGTGACGAAGCGCTTGCCCTCGTTCAGGTAGCCGGTCCGCAGGGTGTCCAGCACGTCCACGTAGTTCTGCAGGAACTGCTGGGCCAGCGGATGACCGAGGACGAAGTCTGACACAGGCTGGTCCTGCCCGGTCATCGGACGCAGGTCGGGCTGCCAGTACGGGTTCGGGATGAAGCGCATGTCAGCGACCACGTCGGCGTCCACCGGGATGCCGTACTTGAACCCGAACGACACCACAGTGGCGCGGAGTTCGGCGTTCTCCTCGTCGCCGAACGCGTTCACGATCTTCGCGGCCAACTGGTGGATGTTCAGGTTCGAGGTGTCGATCACCAGGTCGGCGCCGGCCCGGATGTCGCCGAGCAGTTCGCGTTCGCGCTGGATGCCGTCGAGCAGCCGGCCCTCGCCCTGCAGCGGATGCGGCCGGCGGACGCTCTCCTGCCGGCGCACGATCACGTCGTCGGACGCCTCCAGGAACAAGGTCAGCGGCCGGTACCCCTTCAGCCGCAGATCGTGGATCGCGGAGCTGAGTTCCTCGAAGAACAGCCCGGTCCGGACGTCGACCACGACCGCCAGCCGCGGTGCCGCACCGGTGCCGACGACCTGCTCGACGATGGTGGTCAGGAACATCGGCGGCAGGTTGTCCACGACGAACCAGCCGAGGTCCTCCAGGACGTCGGCGACCGAGCTTCGTCCCGCGCCGGACATCCCGGACACGATGATCAGGTTGCCGTCGGTGTCGTCCATCAGTTCTCAGTTCTCCCCTGCATCCCCGTCGGGCGCCCCGGCAAGCTCCGGGACGTCGTCGCCCAGTATCTCGCCTGTCGCCATGTTCACCGACGGCGCCCGGCCGGCGTCGGCCTTCGTGGCGGCGGCGTGCACCGCGAGTACGACGGATTCGGCCAGCCGGGGCCCGAAACCGGGCAGGTCCGCGACCTCGTCGACCGTCGCCGCGCGCAGTTTCTTCAACGATCCGAAGTGCCGCAGCAACGTCTTGCGGCGCACCTCGCCCAGTCCCGGGACCTCGTCGAGGGTGCTCTCGACCATCGACTTCGACCGGCGGTTGCGGTGGTGCGTGATCGCGAACCGGTGTGCCTCGTCGCGCAGCCGCTGCAGCAGGTACAGCCCCTCGGAGGTCCGGGAGAAGATCACCGGATCCTCCTCGTCGGGCAGCCAGACCTCCTCCAGACGCTTGGCCAGACCGCACACCGGGATGTCGCCGAGCCCGAGCTCGTCCATCGCCTGGCGGGCCGCGGCCACCTGCGGCGGACCGCCGTCGACGACGACCAGGCCGGGCGCGTACGAGAACTTCTTCGCCCGCCCGGTCTCGGGGTCGATCAGGGTCCCGTTCGGGTCGGTCTCGGCACTGGCCATCGTGGCGCGCTCGTCCAGCAACCGCTTGAACCGCCGGGTCAGCACCTCGGCGATCGAGGCGACGTCGTTCTGCCCGTCGACGCCCTTGATCACGAACCGCCGGTACTCGCTCTTGCGCGGCAGGCCGTCCTCGAAGACAACCATCGAGGCGACCACCTCGGTGCCCTGCAGGTTCGAGACGTCGTAGCACTCCAGCCGCAGCGGGGCCTCGGGCAGGTCGAGCGCTGCCTGGATCTCCTCCAGTGCCTGGTTGCGCGTGGTCAGGTCGCTGGCGCGCTTGGTCTTGTGCATGGTGAGCGTCTGCAGGGCGTTCCGCTCGACAGTCTCCATCAGCGCCTTCTTGTCACCGCGCTGCGGAACCCGGATCGAGACCCGCGCGCCGCGCAACTCCTCGAGCCACGCGGTCAGTGCCTCGGCGTCTTCGGGCATCGTCGGCACCAGGATCTCGCGCGGGATGGCGTCGCCGGAGTCCCCGGCGTACGTCTGCTGGATGAACTGCGAGACCAGGTCGGCCGTGGTCGCCGTACCGTCGGCCTTGTCGGCGATCCAGCCGCGCTCACCGCGGATCCGGCCGCCGCGGACGTAGAAGATCTGGACCGCGACCTCGAGCGGATCCTCGCTCAGCGCGATCACGTCGGTGTCGGTACCGTCGCCGAGGACGACCGCGTTCTTCGCCAGGGCCTTCTCGAGCGCAGCCAGGTCGTCGCGGATCTTCGCGGCCCGCTCGTACTCCAGCTCGGCGGCCGCGGCCTGCATCTCCTTCTGCAGCCGGCGCACGTACGTCGCGGTCTGGCCGGACAGGAACGCGGTGAAGTCGTCGACGATCTGCCGATGCTCTTCCTGGCTGACCTGTCCCGTGCACGGTGCGGCGCACTTGCCGATGTATCCGAGCAGGCAGGGCCGCCCGATCTGACGGTGCCGGTTGAACACGCCCTTGCTGCAGGAGCGCATCGGGAACACCCGCAGCAGCAGGTCGACGGTCTCGCGGATCGCCCAGGCGTGACTGTACGGACCGAAGTACCGCACGCCCTTCTTCTTCTGACCGCGGCCGACCATCACCCGCGGATACTCCTCGTTGAGGGTGATCGCGAGCCATGGGTACGACTTGTCGTCGCGGTACTTGACGTTGAAGCGCGGGTCGTACTCCTTGATCCAGGAGTACTCCAGCTGCAGCGACTCGACCTCGCTGCCGACCACCGTCCACTCGACCTTCGAGGCCGTCGTCACCATCGCCTGCGTGCGCGGATGCAGGTTCACCAGATCCTGGAAGTACGACGACAACCGGGCGCGCAGGTTCTTCGCCTTGCCGACGTAGATCACCCGCCCGCTGGAGTCACTGAAGCGGTAGACACCGGGCGAGTCGGGGATCGATCCAGGAGCGGGACGGTAGGAGGACGGGTCAGCCACGCAACCACCCTAGTTCGGTCTGCCGACAAATCCGGAATCGCGACAAAGTTTCTACTACAGGTTCAATGACACACTTGAAGGTATGAATTACGACGACTTCGATCGGACCTTGCGCGGCTACGACGGCGTCCGGGTGCTGGAAGGCCAGGGCGACCTCTTCTATCTGTACGACCCGGCCGCCGACCTGCCGCCCGAACGGCAACAGCCGTTTGCCACCATCGTCACCGGTGACCACTACGAGAAGGTGTCCCGGCTCGACGAGACCGGATCCTGGCGACTCAACGTCGCCCTCACCAAGGCGACGTACACCGGCCTGTTCGGCGCGGTGCCGACCGAGCGCGACACCGACTGGGTGCTCGACTCCGGTCACGACTACGCGGCCCGGAACACCTTGATGCCGCATCCGTTCTACGCCAGTCAGCACTGGGTCGCGATCGTCGACCCGACCGGTCTGGACCGGCTGCTGCCGCTGATCGACGAGGCGTACCGGTTCGCGGAGCGCAAGTTCTCCAACCACCAGGCTCGCCAAACCAGCTGAAGATTGCGGTCCTGTTGCGGCTTGCCCCATAAGCCGAAGTTGACCCCAGGCTGGGATGGGCGGACTCCCTACCGTGTGAGCCAGGTGTGACCCAGGGTAGATGAGCAGGTCCTTTGCGTGAGGCAACAAGGCCTTGCGCTGACTCGAGGGAGTACCGCCCATGTCCCCATTCCTTCGCAGGCCACGCGCCGTTCTCGGCGCCGTGGCCGCGTCGGCGCTCGCCGTCACCGGCGTCGCCGTCACCGCGGCCGGCAGTGAGGCGTCGCAGCACGCGCCGGTGAGCATTCGCGGCGCCGGCAGCGCGAACGCGATCCCCGGCAGTTACATCGTCGTCCTGGCCGGCCAGAACTCGCGCGCCCAGACCCGGGCCGCCAACCAGAGCCTGGCCACGACGTACGACGTCAAGGTCGGCAAGCAGTTCGACTCGTCGATCAAAGGCTTCTCGGCCGCAATGACCGAGCAGCAGGCGCAGAAGCTGGCCGGCGACGAGCGCGTCGCGTTCGTCCAGCAGAACCAGAAGATCACCGTCAGCCAGGACGACCCGCCGTGGGGTCTGGACCGCACCGACCAGCGCGAACTGCCGCTGGACAAGAAGTACGAGCCCTCGACGACGGCCGACAACGTCAACGTCTACGTGATCGACACCGGGATCTACGCCGCCCACAGTGACTTCGGCGACCGCGCGTCGGTCGGCACCGACACCGTCGGCGACGGCCAGAACGGCGTCGACTGCGCGGGGCACGGCAGTCACGTGGCCGGCACCATCGCGGGATCGACGTACGGCCTGGCCAAGCGCGCGAAGGTGATCGGCGTCCGGGTGCTCGACTGCCAGGGCTCCGGGACGACCGAGTCCGTTGTGGCCGGCATCGATTGGGTGACGAAGAACGCCCAGAAGCCCGCGGTCGCCAACATGAGCCTCGGCGGCGGCGCCGACGACGCCCTCGACGCGGCGGTCAAGGCCTCGGTCGACTCCGGCGTCACCTATGCCGTTGCCGCTGGCAACGAAAGCGCCGACGCCTGCCAGAGCTCGCCGGCCCGGGAGCCCGCGGCGATCACGGTCGGTGCCACCGACGACGCCGACCGGCGCGCGCAGTTCTCGAACTTCGGCACCTGCGTCGACCTGTTCGCGCCGGGCGTGGACATCACCTCGGTCGGCATCACCGACCCGGACTCCACCGCCACGATGAGCGGTACGTCGATGGCGTCACCGCATGTCGCGGGCGCCGCAGCGCTGTACCTGGCCGACCACCCGGACGCGATGCCGGCCGACGTGGCCGCGGCGCTGGTCGACGGATCGACGGCCGACAAGGTCGGCGACCCGGGCGAGGGCTCGCCGAACAAGCTGCTGTACGTCGGGGCGGCCGACCAGTCCTGACGCGCCAAAGGCCCGGCCACCGGAATCCTCACCCCGGTGGCCGGGTCTTCCCCCGTCGTCGGTCAGGCCTCGACGATGTTGCCGCCTTCGACCTTGACGTTCACCGCCGGCAACGGCGACTGCGCCGGCCCGCTGACCGGGCTGCCGTCGGTGATGCTGAAGTGGCTGTTGTGGAACGGGCAGACGATCTGACCGCCCTCCACCGAGCCGATCGGGTTGCCCTGGTGCGTGCACACCGCCGAGAAACCCTTGTACTGCCCCGCGGTCGGCTGCGTCACGACCACCTTGGCGTCGGTGAACACCTTGCCGCCGCCCACCGGTACGTCGGAGGCCGGCCCGAGAACCGATCCACCCGCGGGCGCGCTGGAGGCCGGCGCGCTGGACGACGGTGCGCTCGAGGACGGCGCAGTTGAGGACGGTGCACTCGACGTACCCGGCGCGGAGCTGCTTCCGGACGTGCCACCGCCGGCCTCGTCGCTGCCGCCACAGGCCGCGAGGAGCGGCGCCCCGGCACCGGCGAGCGCGACCATCGCCGCGCAGCGCAGCACCGCCCGCCGATCGCGCAAGCCGCCGTCGGCGGCGCGCTCCGCAGCTCCCCCGGTAACCCCGTCGGCAGCACTGCCGGCGGCGCCGTAGGCAGCCGCAGCCATCGTGTCATCGCTCATGAATCTGGACCTCCAGAGCCCGCTCGTCGAGTAGTTGAACGCTACACATGGGTTCAAACGACCGGATCACCCGAACGGTTCAACCGAACCGGACCCAAGTTCTGACTTGCGGTGCGACCGGTTCGGCTCGACGTGCGGCTGGAGTGCGGGTTGAAGCGGGTTGAAGCGGCTTGAAGTGCGGCTTGAAGGTCGGGTGCGGAGTGACCAAGGACGCAGGGGGCACCCGGGACGCGCCGACCAGTGGCCCGGCACACTCTAGGGGTGGGAGAGTCCTGGAGATGACCGGTACGACGAACGACTCGACGGTGCTGAAGGCGATCGCGGATCTCGCGCCGTTGTGGCTGCCCGGGTGCGTCGTCGACACCGCGGACCGCACGGTCGAGGTCGGGTGGGGTCGTGGCGCGCTGCAGATGTCGGCGGTCGTCGGACTCGGCGAGATCATCGACCGGTGCCGGCACCTTCCCCAGCACCTGTGGGCGGAGCGGATCGAGGCCTGGCTGCACGCCGTCGTCGCGGAAGGTGAACTCGCGACCGAGGAGCACCGCTTCGGCGACGTCGCCGTACGGCAACGGGCGATGCTCCGGCAGCGCGGCTGGTCGGCGCGGACGGCCGGGCCGGTGTCCGACGCGATGATTCCGTTCGGCGATCACTTCGAGATCGTGGTGGTGATCGGCACCGGTACGGATTACCGGCGGCTGACCACGGTTCGCCGCTCGATGCTCGGGCTCGCGGACCCGGATGCGCCGTCGCCGGTCCGGTTGACGCTGGAGCACATCGCAGATCTGCGGCCGGTCGAGTACGACGGCTTCTCGGTGCTCTCCCGCAAGGACGACCCACTGGTGTCGATGGCGATCGTCGACCGCGAGAACCTGCTGCCTGAAGCTGCGGTCGGGTTGGGCGTACTGATCGGCGTACCGAGGTTGAGCACTGTCGCCTACTGCGCCGCCGACGCGGGTCAGCAGGTCGCGAATCGGCTGGCGCAGTACGTCGCCGACGCCTATCGCGACGCGCCGGATCAGTGCAGTCCCGACCTGTACTGGCTCCAGGGCGACCGCATGGTCCAGGTCCCGGTCACGCTCGCCCAACCCCCGACCGTGATGCTCCCGGCGGCGCTCCTTCCCACCCCGCGCCGAACCTGGCTACGCCACCTCTGGCACCAACTGTTCCGCCGCTGACCTGGCAAGCCGGCCGCCCGCCTGCGGGCGGCCGGTCTGTTGCGGGCGGCCGGTCGGTTTGGTTGGTCAGCCGGCGACGCGCTTGCGGGCCGTTGTCTTCTTGGCCGGTGCCTTCGTGCCTGCCGCCTTCTTCGTGGTCGTGGTCTTCGTGGTCGTGGTCTTCGTGCCTGTCGCCGCGGCGGTCTTCTTCGCCGTGGCCTTCTTCGCGGGCGCTGACTTGACCGTCTTGGCCGCCGCCTTCTTGGCACTCGGCTTGGCGGCGCGGCCTTCGAGGATCTCGGCGAGGAACTGTCCCGTGTACGACGCGGGGTTGGCCGCGACCTGCTCCGGCGTACCCTCCGCGACCAGCGTGCCGCCGCGACGTCCACCGTCCGGACCGAGGTCGATGATCCAGTCGGCGGTCTTGATGACATCGAGGTTGTGCTCGATCACCAGCACCGAGTTGCCCTTGTCCACCAGGCCGCTGAGCACGCCGAGCAGCTTGCGGATGTCCTCGAAGTGCAGACCCGTGGTCGGCTCGTCCAGCACGTACACCGTCCGGCCCGTCGACCGACGCTGCAGCTCGGACGCCAGCTTCACGCGCTGCGCCTCACCACCGGACAGCGTCGGCGCCGGCTGACCGAGTCGCACGTACCCGAGGCCGACCTCGACCAGCGTCTTCAGGTGCCGCGAGATCGCCGGAATCGCCGCGAAGAACTCGGCGGCCTCCTCGATCGGCATGTCCAGCACGTCCGCCACGGTCTTGCCCTTGTAGTGCACCTCGAGCGTCTCGCGGTTGTACCGCGCGCCGTGGCACACCTCGCACGGGACGTAGACGTCCGGGAGGAAGTTCATCTCGATCTTCAGCGTGCCGTCACCGGAGCACGCCTCGCACCGACCACCCTTGACGTTGAACGAGAACCGGCCCTGCTGGTATCCACGAACCTTCGCCTCGGGCGTCTCCGCGAACAGCTTGCGGATGTGGTCCCAGACGCCGGTGTACGTCGCCGGGTTGGACCGCGGCGTCCGGCCGATCGGCGACTGGTCGACGTGGATGACCTTGTCGACCAACTCCATCCCGGAGATCTTCGTGTGCCGCCCCGGCACCGCGCGGGCGCCGTAGATCTGCCGGGCGAGCGACGTGTAGAGAATGTCGTTCACCAACGTCGACTTGCCCGAGCCGGACACCCCGGTGACCGCGACGAACACCCCCAGCGGGATGGTCACGTCGAGGTCCTTCAGGTTGTTCTGCCGGGCGCCGTACACAGTCAGCTCGCGACCCTCGGTGAGTGGCCGCCGCACCTCCGGGATCGGGATCTCCCGCCGGCCCGACACATACGCGCCGGTGATCGAGTCCGGGTGGCTCTTCAGGTCCTCGACGGTGCCGGACACGACCACCTGGCCGCCGTGCTCACCGGCGCCCGGGCCGATGTCGACGACCCAGTCCGCGTGGTCGATGGTGTCCTCGTCGTGCTCGACGACGATCAGCGTGTTGCCGAGCTCCTTGAGCCGGACCAGCGTGTCGATCAGCCGCCGGTTGTCGCGCTGGTGCAGGCCGATGGACGGCTCGTCGAGCACATAGAGCACGCCGACCAGGCCGGAACCGATCTGCGTCGCGAGCCGGATCCGCTGCGCTTCACCACCGGACAGCGAACCGGCCGGACGACTGAGCGCGAGGTAGTCCAGACCGACGTCGAGCAGGAACCGCAGCCGCTCGCCGATCTCCTTGATCACCCGCTCGGCGATCTGCTTCTCCCGCGGCGTCAGCTCCATCCCGAGCAGGAAGTCGTGCACCTCGTCGATCGACATCGCGCTGATCTCGGCGATGTTCTTCCCGCCCAGGGTGACCGCGAGCGAGATCGGCTTCAGCCGTGCGCCGTTACAGGCCAGACACGGCACCTCGCGCATGTACTCCTCGAAGCGCTCCCGCCCGGTGTCGCTGGACGCCTCCGCGTGCCGGCGCTCGACGTACGGGATCACGCCCTCGAAGGTCGTGTAGTACGACCGCTCGCGACCGTACCTGTTCTTGTACGAGACGTGGACCTGCTTGTCGTGCCCGGTGAGCAGCGCCTTCTTCGCCTTCGCCGGAAGCTCGCCGAACGGGGTGCTGGTCTTGAACTTCAGGTCCTTCGCCAGCGCCTCGAGCAGCCGCTCGAAGTACTGCGAGACGTTCTGCCCCGCCCACGGCTGGATCGCGCCCTCGTCGAGCGACTTCGACGGATCCGGGACGAGCAGCTCCGGGTCGACCTCCATCCGGGTGCCCAGACCGGTGCACACCGGGCAGGCGCCGTACGGCGAGTTGAAGGAGAACGACCGCGGCTCGAGCTCGTCGATGGCGAGGGGGTGATCGTTCGGGCAGGCGAGCTTCTCGGAGAACCGGCGCTCGCGGTGCGGGTCGTCCTCCGGGAGGTCGACGAAGTCCAGCACCACCAGACCGCTGGCCAGGCCGAGCGCGGTCTCGATCGAGTCGGTCAGCCGCTGCTTGGCCGACCCCTTGACCGCGAGCCGGTCGACGACCACGTCGATGCTGTGCTTCTTCTGCTTGTCGAGCTTCGGCGGGTCGGTCAGCTGGATCGTCTCGCCGTCGACGCGCGCCCGCGAGAACCCTTGGCCGGTCAGCTGCCGGAAAAGGTCGACGTACTCCCCCTTGCGGCCGCGGACGACCGGCGCGAGCACCTGGAACCGGGTGCCCTCCTCGAGCTCGAGCACCCGGTCGACGATCTGCTGCGGCGTCTGTCGCGCAATCGGCTCACCGCACTCGGGACAGTGCGGCCGACCGGCCCGGGCGAACAGCAACCGGAGGTAGTCGTACACCTCGGTGATCGTGCCGACCGTGGAGCGCGGGTTCCGCGAGGTGGACTTCTGGTCGATCGAGACGGCCGGCGACAGACCCTCGATGAAGTCGACGTCCGGTTTGTCCATCTGGCCGAGGAACTGCCGCGCATACGCCGACAGCGACTCGACGTACCGCCGCTGGCCCTCGGCGAAGATCGTGTCGAAGGCCAGGCTGGACTTCCCCGACCCGGACAGGCCGGTGAAGACGATCATGGCGTCCCGCGGCAGGTCGACCGAGACGTCCTTCAAGTTGTGCTCACGCGCTCCGCGCACGATCAGACGGTCAGACACTAGCTCACTCTCAGCCGTTCTCGAGGGGTCCGGGGTGGTTCTCCGGCATGCTCGGCCATGCTAACGAGGCCCACCGACAAAAACTTCCGCCGCCGGATCGCCGTCGCGGCGCCGGGGTCGTTTCGAAAGTATATTCGATCCCGAGACGCGCGCCGACCAGGTCCTGACCAGGACCTGCCGAAGGTGCGAGGATCTGCGGTGTCACCGAGATCAGGGAGAGGCGAAATGCCGGAGTACCACGGGAACGTGAAGGTCGGCGGGCCGGCGCAGACCCACGAATTGGCCCATCTGATGATCACCAAGGTCGCGGTCGGGCCGATGGACAACAACGCCTATCTGCTGCGCTGCCGGCAGACCGACGAGCAAGTGCTGATCGACGCCGCGAACGAGGCGGACACGCTGCTCCGGCTGATCGGTGACGGCGGTCTCGCGCGGGTCATCACCACCCACCGCCACCAGGACCACTGGGAGGCGCTCGCCGAGGTCGTCGCCCGCACCGGCGCCACCACCGTCGCCGGACGGTACGACGCCGAGGGCATCCCGGTCCCGACCGACCAACTGGTCGACGACGGCGACCACATCGCAGTCGGGCAGTGCAGCCTGCGCGTCATCCACCTCGTCGGCCACACCCCCGGCTCGATCGCCCTGCTGTACGACGACCCCGACGGCGCACCGCACCTCTTCACCGGCGACTCGTTGTTCCCCGGCGGCGTCGGCAACACGCAGGGCGACGCGGAACGGTTCACCTCGCTGCTGAACGACGTCGAGACCAAACTCTTCAGCACCCTCCCCGGCGAAACCTGGGTCTACCCCGGCCACGGCGCCGACACCACCCTCGGCGCCGAACGCCCCCACCTCCCCGAATGGCGCGAACGCGGCTGGTAACACACCAGGTCCGTGGGCCATCCACGGGGGCGTGAACAGGTTCCGGTGGGCCGGCACCTGTTATTTCCTGTCAACGCCCCCCACATGGTGTCGCACCACCCGACAACCCGCGGATCGCGCCGGGGACTCCGGGGTCAGCCGCGACGCTCCGGTGAGCCAGCTGTGGGGGGTGTGAACAGGTTCCGGCGGGCCGGCACCTGTTATTTCCTGTCAACGCCCCCCACATGGTGTCGCACCACCCGACAACCCGCGGATCGCGCCGAGGACTACAGGGTCAGCCGCAACGCTCCGGTGAGCCAGCCGTGGGGGGTGTGAACAGATTCCGGCGGGCCGGCACCTGCTATTTCCTGTCAACGCCCCCCACATCGTGTCGCACCACCCGACAACCCCCGGATCGCGCCGAGGACTACAGGGTCAGCCGCGAGACTCCGGTGAGCCAGCTGCGAGGCTCCGGTGAGCCAGCTCTGGGGGGTGTGAACAGGTCGTGGTGGGTGGGGGCCTGATATTTCCTGTCGACACCCCCTGGAGGGGGTCGCTCCTCCCGAGAGCCGGCGACTCGCGACGCCGCACTCGAGCGCGGAGAGTTCGCGTCGACACGTCGCGTCAATTCGTCCACCCGGGCTCTCCTAGGGTGACGTCATGAGTGGGTTCGCCGAATACCGTCCCGGGACCGTACGGCGGCGCGCGCGGGTCGACGTACGGCCGGCCGAGATCGCGGACCTCGATGCGTGCGCCGAGCTGACCGTGGCGCGGACGGGCGGCTCCGCCGCGGAACGCCGGCAACGGCTGGAAGCAGACCTCGGCGACCCCGAGCGGTACGCCGTGGTCCCTGCGATCCACGGAACCGTCGTCGGATACGGCGGGGTGATCCGGCATGTGGTCTCCGCGACGGATCCGCCGAGCATGGCGCCGGCGGGCTACTACCTGGTCGGACTGATCGTCGCGCACGCCTGGCGCCGGCACGGCATCGGCGAACTTCTCACCCGCGACCGGATGGAGTGGGTCGCCGACCGCGCCGACCGCGCCGACCGCGCCGACGAGGTCTACTACTTCGCCAATCTCGCCAACCGACCTACCCTCGACCTCCACCACAGCCTGAGGTTCGTCGAGGTCACCCGCGACTTCACGTTCCCGGGCGATCCGCTCAAGCCCGGTACCGGCGTACTGCTTCGAGCTGACCTGCAGGGTTAGCATCGCGCTATGGCGACCTGGCGGGACGTCTGTGAGTTGGCCGGGCGGCTGCCCGACGCCCGGCTCGGGGAGGCGCACGAAGGGTCACCCGCGTGGTACGCCGGGCGTCATCAGTTCGCCCGCCTGCGGTGGGACAACGCCGGGCGCGAGCTGCTCCAGGTCTGGACCGGTGACATGACGACGCAGGCCGCGCTGGCCGAGCGCCGCGAGGTCTTCCCGGTGGTGCATACGTTCCAGTACCGCGTGACCTGCTGGGGCTACCTCGACCGGCTCGACCTCCGCGAGACGGCCGAGCTGCTGCTCGACTCGTACAGCATCCGCGGCGGACCGAAGCGCGGCCAGGCGGTCGACCCGGAAGCCTTCCTCCCGCCACTCCCCTAGACCGACCGAGGACAGCTAGCGATCGGTCAGCTCGGCCGGATAGGCGATCACGTCGACGAGCGCGTTGTTCCGGATCGCGGTGATCTCGGTCCGGCGCGCGATCGCATCCTCGAACAGCTGACGCTGCAACGACTGCGCGTCCCGCAGCGGTACGCCGTCGACCGCCAGAACGAGATCGCCCTGCCGCAACCCCGCTGCCGCCGCCGGACTGGCCGGGATCACTTCGACGACCCGCAGGGCGGTTCGCTGGTCGAACCGCTGCGCGAGCGCCGGCTGCAGTGACGCGGGTGTCGTCACGAGACCGAGGTACGCGCGCCGCACGCGGCCGTCGTGCAGCAGTGCGTAGATGATCCGCCGCGTGGTCGGATTCACCGGCACCGCAAGCCCCAGGCCGATGCCCGCGACGGCGGTGTTGATGCCGATCACCCGACCGTTGCCGTCGGCCAACGCACCGCCGGAGTTGCCCGGGTTCAACGCGGCGTCGGTCTGGATGACGTCCTCGATGATCCGCTGCGCCGAACCGCTGCGCACCGGCAACGACCGGCCCAACGCACTCACCACGCCGGCGGTCACACTGCCCGCGAGTCCGAGCGGATTGCCGACCGCAACCACCAGGTTCCCCACCTTGAGATGGTCGGCATCGCCGTACTCCGGCGGATCCGGGATCTCCCGATCGGCCCGCAGTACGGCGAGATCGGACAGCCGATCCACTCCGACCACGCGGGCCTGCGCCGTCGTTCCGTCCGCGAAGTCCGCCGATGCCTCGGATCCGTCACCGACCACGTGGGCGTTCGTGAGCAGGTGCCCGGCACCGGTCAGCACCACCGCCGACCCGGACGAGTCGCCGCGGCGGCTCTGGATCCGCAGGCTCGCGACCCGTGGGATGAGGTGCGCGGCCACCCCTGACACCACCCGCGAGTAGGCGTCCAGGACGTCGTCCCCGGCCATCTCGTCAGCCATCGCCCTCACCTCCTGAATTACAAAATTACACCCGGAAGCAACGGCGTGAACCGGACCACAATCCTGACCGATCGGTTGAAAACTGGCCGACCGGTCAGTCAGGATGCTGACATGGCAGTCTCCACCCCCGCCCGGGAACGGACCAGGCGCGAAATCGTGCGCCAGGCGATGGCCCTGTTCCAGGCCAACGGTTACAACGCGACGTCGCTGCAGGACATCGCGACTGCGGCGGGCTGCTCCAAGGCGACCGTGCTGTACCACTTCAGCGGCAAACCCGCCGTGCTCGCGGCCGTCCTCCAACCGGCTGCCGAAGACTTGGCCGCGCTGGTGGCCGATGCCGCGCAGCTGCCCCGCGCGGAGGCGCAGCAGCTCGCGATCGACCGATTCATCGACCTGTCCGTCGAATACCGCGGTGTTGTCGACGTCCTCCAGGACGTCCTGCCGGAGATCGAGGAGATGCCCGAGGTCGCGCCGCTGGTCGCCAACGGCATGCGCCTGATCGACTACCTGGCCGGGTCCGACGACCCGCTGGAGCAGGACGTGGCACGGTTCGCCGTCAACGGCCTGCTCGGCGAATGCCGGCACTCTGCCGACAGCAGTGACGAGGACCTGCGCAGACTCTGCGAGGTCGCCCTGGGGAGACTCCTCCGCCGCGCCTGACCCCACACCCTGTACCACCTGCCGTACCACCTGCCGTACCACCTGCCGTACCACCTGCCGACCAGCTGCCGACCAGCTGCCGACCAGCTGCCGAGGCGGCGCCGGCGGGGCGATCGAACACGCCCGACTCGACACCGAAAGCGATCCCGATGGCCAATCTCCTGTACCGGCTCGGCCGGTTCTCGTACCAGCGGCGCCGCCTCGTCGCCGCCGTCTGGGCGCTGCTGCTCGTTCTGCTGGGCGTCGGTGCGCTGACGCTCGGCGGCAAGACCGCGAACACGTTCTCGATTCCCGGAACCGAGTCTCAGCGTGCACTCGACGCCCTCGCGCAGGAGCTGCCGGCCGCGAGCGGCGCGTCGTCCACGGTGGTCGTGAAGGCGCCCGACGGCAAGACGCTCGCCGAGCCTGCCGTGAAGGCGGCGGTCGGCGCGGCCGTCGAGAAGGTCACCAAGGTGCCCGAGGTGATCGCAGCGATCGACCCGTTCACCAGCAAGGCGATCAGCCCCGACGGCACGACCGGGCTGATCAGCGTCCAGTTCGACAAGCCTGCCGACGAGCTGACCGACGAGGCCACCACCGCGTACGACGAGCTCAGCCGCATCAGCTCCGCGGACCTGCAGGTGGTGCCGGGTGGCCAGATCAAGGCCGGGATCCCGGAGATCGGCGCGACCGAGGTGATCGGTGTCGCGGTCGCAGCCGTCGTCCTGGTGGTCACGTTCGGCTCGCTGGTCGCGGCCGGCATGACGCTGGTCACCGCGCTGCTCGGCGTCCTCGCCGGCATGGCCGGCTTGTTCATCGTGACCGCGTTCACCGACGTCTCCTCGACGGCGCCGATCCTGGCGCTGATGCTCGGACTCGCGGTGGGTATCGACTACGCGTTGTTCATCAGCTCGCGGCACCGGTCGCAGCTCGCGGAAGGCATGGATCCCGAGGAGTCGGTGGCTCGCGCCACCGCTACGGCAGGATCGGCGGTACTGTTCGCCGGCGCCACCGTGGTGATCGCGCTGGCCGGGCTCTCGGTCGTCGGCGTACCGTTCCTGACCGCCATGGGCCTCGCCGCGGCCGCGACCGTCCTGACGGCGGTGCTGGTGGCGCTGACCTTGCTGCCCGCGATGCTCGGATTCGTGGGCAACCGGGTGCTGCCGCGCAAACTGCGGAAGGCGCCGGCCGCCGCACCGCAGGCCGAGGGCTTCGGCTTCCGTTGGGGCCGGCTGGTGACCCGGCTGCGCATCCCGATCGTTGCCGTCGGCATCATCGGGCTCGGGCTGCTCGCGATCCCGGCGAAGGACATGCAGCTCGCGCTGCCCGACGGCGCGACCGCGCCGGAGAACAGCAACCAGCGAATCGCCTACGACCTGACCGCCGAGGCGTTCGGACCCGGCGCCAACGGACCGCTGGTGGTCGTGGTCTCGAGCAACGACCCGGCGACCTCGAACACGCTTGTCCAGCAGGTGCTCGGCACCACGCAGACCCTCCCCGGCGTGGTGGCCGCACAACCCGCCGCGGCCAGCCAGGACGGTACAACGCGACTCCTGCAGGTGATCCCACAGAGCGGACCGGCAACCGAGCAGACCGCAGACCTGGTCAAGAACCTGCGCACCACGATTCAGCCGCTCGCGACCGGCGATGCGACGATCTCCGTCACCGGCAACACGGCCGTCGGGATCGACGTGTCGAACAAGCTCTCCGACGCGCTGCCGACGTACCTGTTCGTCGTGATCGGGTTGTCGTTCCTGCTGTTGCTGCTCGCGTTCCGCTCGATCCTGGTACCGCTGAAGGCGACCCTCGGCTTCGTGCTGACGATCGGCGCGACGTTCGGCATCACCGTCGCGGTGTTCCAGCAGGGGCACCTCGCGAGCCTGGTCGGCATCGACTCCCCCGGTCCGCTGGTCAGCTTCCTGCCGATCATCATGATGGGCATCCTGTTCGGCCTCGCGATGGACTACGAGGTGTTCATCGTGTCCCGGGTGCGCGAGGAGTTCGTGCACGGACGGCACGCCGACGACGCCACCGTCCAGGGCCTCGGCCACGGCGCCCGTGTCGTCACCGCCGCCGCGCTGATCATGGCGTCGGTCTTCGCCGGCTTCATCCTGGTCGAGGACCCGATCATCAAGGCCATCGGCTTCGGCCTCACCATCGGCGTACTCATCGACGCCTTCGTCGTCCGGATGACCCTGGTCCCCGCCATCCTCAGCCTGCTGGGCGACCGGGCCTGGTGGTTCCCGAAGTGGCTAGACCGCCTCACCCCGCGGGTAGACATCGAAGGCGAAAGCCTGCGGGTCGAAACCCCGGAATCCAAGGAACTCGCGGGCGTACGCTGACACACCTTGCGGGGCGCCGGCACCACCCGGCGCCCCATCCTGCATCAAGCTCGACGCATCGCCCACGCGGTACGGCGCGTAGCTCGCAGCCGAAATGCTGGTCCGACCCGCGAGCACGGCACTCGGTACGACGTAGATGCTGCCGTCACCAAGGACGATGAAGAACAGGTCGATCGAGTCCGGGTCGTACGGCAGCTTTCCCGCGGTCTTGTCGAGCGTGTACGGACGCCGACCGATACCGACATGCCAGTACCCGCGCTTGGACGGGGTTGCACAGGACTTCACTTGCACGCGCTGGATCCCGCCGGACGTCGTCACCAGCAGGTCGTACGCCTGAGGCTCGATGGGTAGCGCAACCGAGCATCCGCGCAAGGTGAACCAAGCCATCGCCAACGCAGTTGCCGAATACCGCAGCATCTCGGGCCGGACCGGCTCGTTGAACACATCGACAGGCGCCTCCTTGGCCTGCGGCGACTTCAGATGCGCGCAATCCAAGCCCAGCCGGACTGCGTGCCCCTTGATCCGGACTCGCTCGGCTCCGTTGTCGACGACACCGAGGTCGGCGATCACGTCCGCCCAGCAGCTCGCGCCGGCGACGGCCTCGCGGAGCTGCTGATCGGTCCAGCGGCGCTGCCCCGTGAAATGGGACGTGTCCAGCCCGAGTCGCGTGGCGTGGCGTCTGATCGCGCCCGTCGAGGAGTTCTTCAAACCCAGTGCACGGGCGACCGCGCGCCACGAGGGGCTGCTCGCGACCGCCTCGGCCAGTTGAGCGTCCGTCCAAGTACGTCGACTCCCGGTGGTGTCCATGGGGAGAAAGGTAAAGAGGGGCACCGACAGAATCGGTGCCCCTCTTCGGCGGTCGGGCTGCCGAGATTTGAACTCGGGATCTCCGGCCCCCCAGGCCGGCGCCCTAACCAAACTAGGCCACAGCCCGCCATTCGCTCCGTGAAGCGAACCGGGGTAAACCATACCCCATCCGGAGAGGTGCTTTCACCCGGGTCCGGTCAGCGTTTCTTGTTCTTCTGGCGGGCTCGGATCTGGACGTGGACGGGGCTGCCGACGAAGCCGAAGTCTTCGCGCAGCCGACGTTCGATGAAGCGCTGGTACGACGGCTCGATCGGGCCGGAGGTGAAGATCGCGAAGGTCGGCGGCATCGTGGTGGCCTGGGTGCCGAAGAGGATCTTCGGCTGCTTGCCGGAGCGGACCGGGTGCGGGTGCGCGGCGACCAGGCGGCCGAGGAACGCGTTCAGCTGACCGGTCGGGACGCGGGTCTGCCAGCCTTCCAGCGCGGCCTCGATGGCCGGGACGAGCTTCTCCATGTGCCGGCCGGTGAACGCGGAGATGTTCACCCGCGGCGCCCAGCGGAACTGCACCAGGTCGCGGTCGATCTCGCGCTCCAGGTAGTAGCGACGCTCCTCGTCGACCAGGTCCCACTTGTTGTACGCGATCACCAGCGCCTTACCGGCTTCCTCGACCGCGTTCATGATCCGCAGGTCCTGCTCGGAGATCGGCTCGGAGGCGTCGATGACGACCACGACGACCTCGGCGCGCTCGATCGCGGCGTTGGTCCGCAGCGACGCGTAGTACTCGTGGCCCTGGGCGTTCTTGACCTTGCGGCGGATACCGGCGGTGTCGATGAACCGCCACTCCTGGCCGCCGAGGGTGATCAGCTCGTCGACCGGGTCCACCGTCGTACCGGCGACGTCGCTGACGACGACCCGGTCCTCTTTGGCGACCTTGTTCAGCAGCGACGACTTGCCCACGTTCGGCTTGCCGACGATCGCCACCCGGCGCGGGCCGCCGACCTCGCCGTCGCGCTCGGCCGGAGCCTCCGGGAGCGCCTCGAGCACGGCGTCCAGCAGGTCGCCGGTCCCCCGCCCGTGCATCGCGGACACCGGGTACGGCTCGCCGATGCCGAGGCTCCACAGGTTCATCGCCTCGGACTCGATCCGCTGGTCGTCGACCTTGTTCGCGGCCAGCACGACCGGCTTGCCGGACTTCCGCAGCACCCGGACGACGGCCTCGTCGGCGTCGGTGATGCCGACCACGGCGTCGACAACGAACAGCACCGCGTCGGCGGCGTTGATCGCAACCTCCGCCTGCGCGGCGACCAGCGCGGCCATCCCGACCGCGTCCGGGTCCCAGCCGCCGGTGTCGACCACGGTGAACTCACGGCCCGCCCAGTTGGCGTCGTACGACACGCGGTCGCGGGTGACGCCCGGGGTGTCCTCGACCACCGCCTCCCGGCGGCCGATGATCCGGTTGACCAGCGTGGACTTGCCCACGTTCGGCCGGCCGACGATCGCGAGCACCGGGAGTGGCCCGGTGTCCGACCGGTCGTGGGTCGGTACTTCGGTGGGCAGGTCAGTCATCAGGGTCCTTCGGTTCTCGCCAGCCCGGAAGCGGGTGGCCGGTTTCGTCGACGGCCGCCTTCACATGGGCACGCAGCACGTCACCGATGTACTCGGTGACCGCCTGGACGTCGGAGTGTCTCCTGGGAAAGGGTACGCGCTCGACCGAAAAAGGTTCGCCGTACACGACGTCGATACGGCTCCCGGCCGGCGGGAATCCCTCCACGTCGCCGCCCGGCAGCCGGGTCCCCATCAGCGCAACCGGCAGGATCGGCGCGCCGGTGACCATCGCCAGGTACGCCACCCCGACCCGGATCCGGCGGAAATCCCCCGGACCGCGGGTGCCCTCGGGGTAGATGTTCAGCACCCGCCCGTCGCGCAGCACCTGGATCGACTTGCGGACCGCGAGCATGTCGTACGACGAGCGGTCGACGGGGATCTGCCCGATCCGCTGCAGGAACTTGCCCTGCAGTCCCCCGAACACCTCGATCTTGCCGAGCTGGTGCAGCATCCGCGGCGCGATCGCCCCGAGCAGTGGGGCGTCCAGCAGGCTCAGATGGTTCGGTGCCATCAGTAGCGGGCCGGTCATCGGGAACCGGTCCTCGTGATGGATGGTCAACTTGTACTTGCGCAGGAAGTACGGCCGCGCCACCTTCCGCAGCGGCAGCGCCAGCCGGTACGGCAGCGGTGGCAAATCGTCGGTACGGGGCAGACCTTGGTGCCCGGTGAGTTCTACAGTCATCGCTCCTGGCCCTGAGGGACGCTTTCCAGCGCGAGTCGGCAGATCACGTCGACGACCTCCTCCAGGGTCAGGTACGTCGAGTCGATGGTCACGGCGCCGTCCGAGGCGACCTGGAACTCCGACACCGTGGAGTCGTCGGCGTCCCGGCGGACGATCTGGTCGCGGAGCTCATCCGCGGTCACGGACCCGGCGGCGAGCTCGGCCCCGCGGCGTGCCATCCGCGCCTCCTGGTCGGCGGTCAGCAGCACCTTCAGCTCGGCGTCGGGCGCGACCACGGTGGCGATGTCCCGCCCCTCGACGACGATCCCTCCGCTCGGGCGTCCGTCGTACTGCGCGGCGCTGTGCACACCGTCCGTGTGGGCGCCGCCCGCACCGGCGACGTCCGGCGGGGAGATGTCGTTCTGCGCGGCGTCGATGATCGCGCGCTGCCGGCGGATCAGCTCCCTGCGGACCTCGAGGTTGGTGGCGATCTTCGACACCACCTCGCTGATCTTCGGATCACGGATCGCGGCGGTGACGTCGGTCCCGTCGGCGATCACGTATTGGTGGCCGGGGTCGGTGCTGATGTCCAGCTCGAGCTCCCGCGCGCGCCGCGCGACCGCCTCGGTGTCGTCCAGGTCCAGGCCGTGGTCGAGCGCCGACCAGGTCACCGCGCGGTACGTCGCGCCGGTGTCCAGGTACCGCAGGCCGAGCCGGGTGGCCACTCCGCGGGCAGTGCTCGACTTACCGGAGCCGCTCGGCCCGTCCACAGCGATGATCATGCCCTGAAGATTACCTTCGGCCGGGTCGTCCTCGCCCGGTGGTTCTGACCCGCACGCTCAGCCGCACCGGCCTACCGGTGCACCACCCAGCCGCGTTCGGTCAGGACGGCGACCAGTTGGTCCACCGAACCCGGCTTGACGGCCAGCTCGACCTCACCGACCGGGCGGCCCGGGCTGTGGTCGATCCGCAGGTCCTCGACGTTGGCGCCGGACTCGGCCGCGTCGGCGAACAGCCGGGCCAGCTGACCCGGCCGGTCGGGGATCGTGACCAGGACGGTGACCAGGTCGATGTGCGGCGTGCCGTGCTTGCCCGGGACGCGCACCGCACCGGACACCCCCTGGCCGAGGATCGCGGTCAGCTCGTCGCCCGCCTCTTCCTTGCCTAGGGCAACCAGCAGCCGGTCGAGTTCGCCGCGGATCTGTTCCAGCAGGCCGGTCAGCGCGGCCGAGTTCGCGGACACGATCTGCGTCCACAGTCGCGGGTCGCCGGCCGCGATCCGGGTGACGTCGCGGACGCCCTGCCCGGAGAGTTCGAGATGCGAGTCGGGCGCGTCCGCGAGCGTGCCGGCGGCCAGCGCCGACATCAGATGCGGAAGGTGTGAAACCCGGGCCACGCCCAGGTCGTGGTCCTCCACCGACAGCTGGACCGTGCGCGCGCCGCACGCCTCGGCGAGCCGCCGGACCAGGTCGACCGCTTCCGGACGACTGGTCGGGTGCGGCGTGATCGCCCAGGTGGCGCCGTCGAAGAGGTCGGCACGGGCGGCCAGCGGACCGTTGCGTTCGGAGCCTGCCATCGGGTGACTGCCGACGTACCGGCTCACGTCCTCGATCAGCCCACGGGCATCCGTCAGCGGCTTCGACTTCACGCTCGCCGCGTCGGTCACGATCGCCTGGGTGTCTCGCAGTTGCTCCGCGACGACAGCGCCGACGTGGTCGGGCGGTACGGCGACCACGACGAGCTGCGGCTCGATGTCGACGTGCCGCGAACCGGCCCCGATCCGCTCGGCCATCAACGCGTTCTCGGCGTTGCCGTCGACGAGCTCCACGACCACGCCGAGCCGCGCCAGCGCGAGCCCGATCGAGGTCCCGATCAGCCCGGTGCCGACGATCCGCACCGGACCACGCAACTCGGTCACCGCGCGGGCCTCACTGGGCGCCGGTCAGATCAGGACGGAGCGCGACCGCGCCGTGCAGGTAGACGTGCTGGATCTTGTCCCGCGCCCGATCCGTCTCGGTGTGCACCATCAGCCGGACGCAGCGCGGCAACGCATGCGGCACCGGGATCTCCTGCATGCAGATCAGCGGTACGTCGGTCAGACCGATCTGGCGGCCCGCGACGGCCGGAAACTCCGAGCGCAGGTCAGGCGTGACGGTGAACAGGATGCTGATCAGGTCGTCGTTCTCGAGATCGTTCGCCTCGAGGACGGCCTTCACCAGCTCCGCGGTGCGCTCGAGCAGATGCTCGCGCTCGTCCACGTCCAGCTGGGTCGCCCCCCGGATCGCCCGTACCGCCACGTTCTCCTCCTTGTTGGCCTCAGCCCAACCCTAGGCCAATGTAGTCAAAGAGTGGACAACCGTCTCAGCAGCGTCCACCGTCTGCTCCAGCAGCAGCGCGATCGTCATCGGCCCGACACCGCCCGGCACCGGCGTGATCAGCCGGGCCACCTCGGCCGCCTCGGCGAAGTGCACGTCGCCGACGTTGCCCTCGTTGTAGCCGGCGTCGACGACCACCGCACCCGGCTTCAGCCAGTCGCCGCGGACGAAGTTCGGTTTGCCGACCGCCGCGATCACGACGTCCGCGGTCCGCACCAGCTCCGACAGGTCCCGGGTCCGCGAGTGCGCGTAGGTGACCGTCGCATTCGATGCCAGCAGCAACATCCCGGCCGGCTTGCCGAGGATCGGGCTACGGCCGATCACCACCGCGTGCGCTCCTTCGAGCGGTACGTCGTACGCCGCCAGCAGCCGCATGATGCCGCCCGGCGTCGCGGACCGGAAGCCGGGATCGCCGAAGGCCATCGCCGCGAACGAGCGCATGGTCACACCGTCGACGTCCTTGGTCGGGTCGATCGCCTCGAACGCGGCCCGCTCGTCGATCTGCGCGGGCACCGGATGCTGCAGCAGGATCCCGTGCACGGCCGGATCCGTGGACAGCTCGGTGAGCTCCGCGACCAGTTCCGCGGTCGTGGTCTCGGCCGGGAGGACCACGCTGCGTGACGCGATCCCGGCCTTCTTCGAGCGGTTCTGCTTCATCCGTACGTACGTCGCCGAGGCCGGGTCGGCACCGACCAGCACGGTCGCCAGACACGGCTGGACGCCGTACTGCTCGTGCAGCAGGCGTGCTCGGTCAGCGGTGGCAGCGACCATCTCGGCAGCGAGATCGGTCCCGATCATCAGTTCAGCGGTCATCCGCGCAGTCCTCCGGGCGTCGACGAGGTGCCCAGGCGCGCGGCGTAGCCGATCGGCAGACCGTTCCCCGGTGGTCGTCCACCTCAGCGCCAGTCGCGGTCCGCAGCCAGGATACCGGGGCCGTCCGGCGCGATCGTCGTCGATGCACCCAGCGGCAGCTCCGCGAGCTGTGTCGCCTCGGCCGCGTCGACCAGACCGCGCTCCCGCAGGCGCGCGATCGCCCGGCGACGCTCGTCGAGCAGCTTCGCCCGCTGCCGGGGCTCCAGCTCCGCCGTCAGTCGGATCACCCGCTGCGGGTCCGGCGGTCCGAGGCGCCGGAAATCGTTGGGCACCGGGACCCGCCGCCCGCGCGAGAACAAGAGCACGGCCGCAAGGACGAACGCGGCGAGCACGGCGGCTGCCCACACCGGAAGCGCGGGTACGTCGAACGCGCCGACCCCTCGCTCACTCACCAACTGCCCGACGGCGAGCGCCCCGAACGCGACCGTCGCCGCCAGATAGCCGAGCTCCAACCCGTCGCGGTGGCGATCCGTCCGGAGCCAGCGGCCGGCGATCATCAGTACGCCGATCAGCACCACGACGAAGCACCACGACGTCAGCGGTACGCCGAGGTCGTTGTCGAGCGGATCCGCCGTACCGATCGGCGTGGTGCGGCCGCCGTGGGTGGTGAAGATCGGGCCGCCGACGGTCGAGACGCCGCCGATCAATGCGAAGACGAACACCATGGACAGCGCCCACCGCAGCCGGCTGGGCCGGCCGGCAACGCGCTCGAATCCGAGGGCGCGCACCAGCTCGTCGTGGTTCTTCACGACGTACAGGTCGAGATCACGCAACCGCAGGCCGTACGCGGGAACGGTCTTCGACCAGGTCCGGACGTTGATCGTCTGGTTGCCTTTGGCCATGATCAGAGCAGGGATTCAGCGCGGGGGTTCAGAGCAGGCCGGCGTGGTCGAGCGCCAGGTACGCCGCGTCGCTGCCGGTCATTGCACCGGGGGTACGCAGCTCGCGACGGAACGCATCCACGGTCAGCTCGACGGCGACGCAGTCCTCGGTGTCGTCGAGGCTCTGCTTGCCGTCAGGGCGGCAGCCGCGGGCGATCGCGACGTACTTGCGGTACGTCGAGGAGGCGCCGGACCACTGCCAGCCGACGAGGTCGAGCGATTCGCAGGTGTAGCCGGTCTCCTCCTCGAGCTCCCGGGCTCCCGCCAGCGCCGGGTCCTCGCCGGGCTCGACGTAGCCGCCGGGCAGGTTGGTGACCACCCGGTCCGGCCCGGCGCGGAACATCCGCACGGTGACGATGCGGCCCTCGGGGGTGAGCGGCAGCACGGTCACCCCGGCCGTGATCCCGGCATCGGACTTCGGGCCCAGCACGTCCCAGTCGACGATCCGGCCGTCCGGCATTCGGTAGCGGCGCAGGTTCACCGTCAGAAACCGGTGAAATCCCTGTTCCTCACCCACCAGCTCCCACGGCTCCGGATCCCCGACCCGCAACTCCCCGGCCGATGGCTGCCCTGTCAGGGACTCGCCCGGAAGCGACTCAGCCGCCGCCCGGTCGGCGGCGGCTGAGTGTTCGGCTCGGTCGGTCACAGCGGACGGTCGTCCTCAGGGTCCTCCGGCGGCGCCACCGGGGCGTCGTCCGCCGGCGGCGCGGTCGGCGCCGCGTCGGTCGCGGCCTCGGCAGCACCCGCGTCGCCCGTGGCCTCCGGCTCGTCCTTCGACTCCGTGGCCGGCTCGGCCGGGCGGGACTCACTCAGGATCCGCTCCAGCGTCTGCTCGGAGATCCGCTTGAACTTGCGCACCTGAGTACGGGTCCGGTCCAGGACGGCGACCTCGAGCTGGTCCGGGGTGAGCTCGCGGACCTCGGAGCCGTCGTGGGCGAGCGCGTCGACCGCGAGCCGGAGCGCACCGGCCAGCGAGATGCCTTCGCGGTAGTGCTCGCCGACGTAGTCCGCGACCTGGTCGGCCGGGCCGCCCATCACGGCGTACCCACGGACGTCGGCGATCGAGCCGTCGTACGTGAGCCGGTAGATCTGGTCGTCCTCGGCGGTGGCGCCGATCTCGGCGACCAGGATCTCGACCTCGAGCGGCTTCTCGCCGCCGGAGGAGAAGATCGCGCCGAGGGTCTGGGCGTACGCGTTGGCCAGCGCCCGGCCGGTGACGTCGCGGCGGTCGTAGGAGTACCCGCGCATGTCGGCGAGCCGGACGCCGGCGATCCGCAGGTTCTCGAACTCGTTGTACCGCCCGACGGCGGCGAACGCCATCCGGTCGTAGATCTCGGCCACCTTGTGCAGGGCCGGCGACCGGTTCTCCGCGACGAACAGGATGCCGTCGGCATATTGCAACGCGATCGCGCTGCGGCCCTTGGCGATGCCTTTCCGGGCGAAGTCCGCCCGGTCCCGCATCAGCTGCTCGGGTGAGACGTAGAAGGGAACGCTCATCGAAGGTGTCGTCCTCGTCAGTCGATCGGGATCAAGGTCAGGTGAGGGACGAGCCCGGCCCGTCCGGGCGCTGGTGCCGCTGGGCCCAGGCCTGGTCGACGAGCGTCGCGACCTCGTCCTCAGGCAGCCGGCGGTAACCGTCCGCGGTCACCACACCGATCACCGGGAAGATCCGCCGCAGCATGTCCGGGCCACCGGTTGCCGAGTCGTCGTCGGCGGCGTCGATCAGGGACTGGATCGCCACCGTCGCGCACTCGGTCTCGGTGAGGTCCTCGCGGTACAGCTTCTTCAGCGCGCCGCGGGCGAACAGCGAGCCCGAGCCGACACTGTGGAAGTGGGTCTCCTCGTACCGCCCGCCGGTCGGGTCGTAGGAGAAGATCCGGCCGCCCTTGATGTCCTCGTCGTAGCCCGCGAACAGCGGTACCACGGCCAGGCCCTGCATCGCCATCGGCAGGTTGCCGCGGATCAGCGCGCTCAGCCGGTTCGCCTTGCCGTCGAGGCTCAGGGTGGCGCCCTCGAGCTTCTCGTAGTGCTCCAGCTCGACCTGGAACAACCGGACCATCTCGATCCCGAAGCCGGCCGAGCCGGCGAAGGCGACCGCCGAGTACTCGTCGGCGGGGAACACCTTCTCGATGTCACGCTGGGCGATGATGTTGCCCATCGTGGCCCGCCGGTCGCCGGCCATCACCACGCCACCGGGGAAGGTGGCGGCGACGATCGTCGTCCCGTGCGGGACTTCACTGGACAGGTCGGCCTGGCCCAGGGAGCGTCGTCCGGGCAGCAGGTCGGGCGCGTGCCCGGCCAGGAAGTCCATGAACGACGAGCCCCCTGGGGTCAGGAAGGCTTCCGGCAACCGGCCGGAGGCATCAGATGTCATCGAGCGGTTCACTCCCCACCCTTTTGCACGAATCCGCGGACGAACTCCTCGGCGTTCTCCTCGAGCACCTCGTCGATCTCGTCCAGGATCGAGTCGACGTCCTCGTCGAGCCGCTCTTTGCGCTCCTGGACGTCCTCTGACGCCTCGACCTGCTCGACCTCTTCCTCGGTCGACGAACGCTTCGGCTGCTTGTGCTGCTGACCGCCGTCCTTCGCCATGGCACACACCTCCTAGAACCGCTGGGAGGGCCGCCCAACCGGCCCTCAAGAGCGACCCTACCCGGCGGCACCCCCAGTAATGGTGCGAACCAGCTCACTTGCGGTGTCGCATTGGTCAAGAAGTGCCCCGACATGCGCTTTCGTGCCCCGGAGCGGGTCCAGGGTCGGGATCCGCTGCAGCGACTCCTTGCCGGGCAGATCGAAGATCACCGAGTCCCAGGAAGCGGCCGCGACCTGCGGTGCGTACTGCTGCATGCACCGGCCACGGAAATATGCCCGGGTGTCGGTCGGCGGGTGCGCAACGGCCATCCGGATCTCCTCGTCGGTGACGAGCCGCTGCATCCGGCCGGATTTGACCAACTTGTAATACAGGCCCTTGTCCGGGCGCAGGTCGGCGTACTGCAGGTCGACCAGGTGCAGCTTCGGGTCGTCCCACTCCAGGCCGTCCCGGTCGCGGTAGGACTGCAGCAGTTTGTACTTCGCGATCCAGTCGAGCTGGTCGGCCAGGCGCATCGGGTCGATGGCGAGCTGGTCGAGCACCTGCTCCCACCGGTGCAGCACGTCCTTGGTCTGCCGGTCCGCGTCGTCGCCGTACTTGTCCTCGACGTACTTGCGGGCCTGCTCCAGGTACTCCGTCTGCAGCTGGACGGCGGTGAGCTTGCGCCCGTCCTTCAGCGTCAGCAGGTGCGTGCACGTCGGGTCGTGACTGACCTCGTGCAGCGCGGTCACCGGCCGGTCCACGCCGAGGTCGTCGGTCAGCCAGCCGTCCTCGATCATCGCCAGCACCAGCGATGTCGTACCGACCTTGAGGTAGGTCGAGATCTCGGACAGGTTCGCGTCGCCGATGATCACGTGCAGCCGGCGGTAGCGGTCCGGGTTCGCGTGCGGCTCGTCGCGGGTGTTGATGATCGGCCGCTTCAGCGTCGTCTCCAGACCGACCTCGACCTCGAAGTAGTCCGCCCGCTGGCTGATCTGGAACCCGTGCGTCGCGCCGTCCTGGCCGATCCCGACCCGGCCCGCACCGGTCACCACCTGACGGCTCACGAAGAACGGCGTCAGATGCCGCACGATCGACGCGAACGGCGTCGAGCGGCGCATCAGGTAGTTCTCGTGCGAGCCGTACGACGCGCCCTTGTTGTCGACGTTGTTCTTGTAGAGGTTCAGCTGCGGGGCCCCGGGGATCAGCCGGGCCTGCCGGGCGCCCTCCATGATCACCAGTTCGCCGGCCTTGTCCCACACCACCGCGTCTCGCGGGTTGGTCGTCTCCGGCGCGGAGTACTCCGGGTGGGCGTGGTCGACGTACAGCCGGGCGCCGTTGGTGAGGATGACGTTCGCCAGGCCGGTCTCCTCGTCGGTGAGCTGGCTGGAATCGGCCACCTCCCGGCTCAGGTCGAAGCCGCGCGCGTCCCGCAGCGGGTGCTCCTCGTCGAAGTCCCACCGGGTCTTGCGCGCCAGCGGCTGCGTCTGCGCATAGCCGTTGACCACCTGGCTCGAGGTCAGCATCGGGTTCGCCCCGGGCTGGCCCGGCACCGAGATCCCGAACTCGGTCTCGGTTCCCATGATCCGCCGAACACTCATGGAGTTGAGCCTACGCGGTACCGGCGACGAAAAGGATTGCCGTGTCCACAGGGTTACATGTGAGACTGCGCCCGTGGACGAACTGCCGGTGGACGAACTGGTCGCGATCCTCGACGACGGCAACCGCGTCGTCGGCGCCGCACCGCGGTCGGTGATGCGCCGCGACAACCTCCGGCACGCCACCACCGGCGTGCTCGTTCGGAATCCGGCCGGCGACATCTACGTGCACCGGCGAACCGCCACCAAGGACCTCTACCCCAGCCGGTACGACTTCGCCGCCGGCGGCGTGGTGGCCGCGGGCGAGGATCCGTTCGAGGCCGTCGTGCGCGAGCTCGACGAGGAGCTGGGCATCACCGGCGTCGCGCTGACCAGGCTGCCCGAGGGCGACTTCGCGGACGAGCACACCCGCTGCCACGCCTACCTGTACGTGTGTGTCTGGGACGGGCCGGTCAAGCACCAGCCCGAGGAGGTCGCCTGGGGCGACTGGCTCTCCCCCGCTGAGCTGGTAGCGAAGCTGGACGGCGACGAGTGGTTGTTCATGCCCGACAGCGCCGCACTGCTCGGCCCGTACGTCCGCGGCCTGATCTGATGCCTGCCGTCACGATCCGCGAGGGCTGGGACAGCCACGCCTGGATCGACGGCCCGTGGATCCACCGCGCACCACGCCGCCCGGAGGTCCGGCCCCGGCTGCTCGCCGAGACGACACTCCTCCCCTGGCTGGCACCCCAGCTGCCGCTGCCGATCCCGGTCCCCGAGCCGACGCGGGACGGTGTCCGGCACCTCGTGCTTCCCGGCGAGCCCCTCGATCACGGTGACAGGGCAACCGGTCGCGCGCTGGGCGCCTTTCTGAAGGCCTTGCACGCCGTTGACCCCGTCGAGGCCGTGGCCCACGGCGCACTCGGCGCAGAGGCCGCCACAGCCGAGAAGACGGCCGTTCTCGACGGGTTCCGCGCCGAGGTGGTGCCGCTGCTGCCACCGGAGGTACGGAGCGCGGCCGGTGAGCTGCTGGACCGCGTTGCCCGGATACGTACGGCGCTGGTCCACTGCGACTTCGGACCGGAGCACATCCTGATGACCGACGGCAGGATCACCGGCGTGATCGACTGGACGGACGCTGTCATCGGCGACCCCGCCCTGGACCTCTGCTGGCCCCTCAACGGCGCTCCGGAAGCCGTCGCAGCCGGTGTCGTCGAGGTGTACGAACCAGGTCCAGACCTGATCGACCGCGCCAAGGATTGGGCCAGGCTCTCCCCCTGGTACGGCGTCCACCACGGACTGCACCACTCCGAGGACGTCACCGACGGCCTCCGCGCCATCATTTCCGCGCTGTGATGCAACCATTCGGCCGGTGACCGGTCACTACCCCATGTGAAGATCCCCATGACTGACACGGAGCCGACCGCGGCGCCCGGGTTCGGAGGTCTCGATCCGGGGCCTGCCCCGGACGCGGAACTCTGGGACCGGTTGCGCGTCGGCGACCATTTCGCGCTCGGCGAGCTGTTCGACCGCTATGCGGACGACGTCCGCGCGTTCGCGTTCCGCCGTACAGCGTCCTGGAGCACCGCCGACGATGTGGTGCAGGCGACGTTCCTGAGCACCTGGCGCCGCTTCCAGCGCAACCCACCGGGACCGTTGACCGCTCCGAGCGCGCGCGGCTGGCTGCTGATGGTGGCCCGGCACGAATGTATCGCGGTGTTCCGGGCCGCGAACCGCGTCCGGAAACTCGTCGAACGTCTGCCCGGTCAGCACCCGGACCATGCCGAGTACGCCGACCATGCCGATCACGCCGACCAGGTCGCGCGGCGGCTCGACGACGAACGCCGGATGTCCGCGATCCGGCGCGCCGTCGCCAAACTCCCCCGGCACGAACGCGAGACGCTCGAGCTCGTGGTCTGGTCCGGACTCACCCTCGCCGAGGCCGCGGACGCGCTCGGCGTACCGGTCGGAACCGTGAAGGCCCGGCTGCACCGCACCCGTCGTCGTTTTCCTGACCTGCTGCCCCGGGTCGACCTCACCGAGGAGCTCTCATGAACACCCGGCTCGAACCTCCCAAGATCCCGCCGCTGACTGCCGGCGAGCGCGCCCGCCTCCGCAACCGCGTGATGGACAAGACCCGCCCCGCAGCCGTGACGTCGCGCTCGCTCGGGCGCCGCCTCGCACCCGTAGCCGGCGTCGTGGCCGTGGGCGCTGTCGTGGCCGGCACTCTCGTCGTCACCAACAAGCCGTCGGGTGACACCGGCACTCCGGTCGCCGGACCGTCGTCGGCAACCCCAACGCTCAAGGCCTCCGTCGACGGCGTGTCGAAGTCCGACCTGCGCAAGGTCGCCGCCGAATGCCAGTTCCCCGACGAGGCCGAGCCTGCCGAACTGCTGTGGAGCCGTCCGGTCAAGGGCATCACCAAGGACAGCCGGGCCGTGGTCGCGCTGGCGCGGAACACCGGCGCCATCATCCCGCACACTCCGAGCAGCAGGGTCACCACGATCCGGCCGCCGAGCAGCACCGGCCGGCCCGCTTCCAGCGCTCCGTCCACCATGGCGCTCGGGTACCGGTTCTGCCAGGTGCGCCTGCCGGAGTCCGCGAAGCTGGGTGCTCTCGCTACGGTCGGCCGGATCGAGGACAAGGTCTGGCTGGCGCAACCGAACCCGCACCGCGGCCTCGTCGCGCTCGGCGGATCCACCGACCTGACCCGGGACCTGACGACTCTGCAGACGTGGACGCTGTACCGCGCGCTGCCGGCCGTGGCGAAGGTCGAGGCGCGCTACGTGCTGAACGGCCAGCCGGGCCCGTGGACAAAGGGCCTCGTCGCCGACGGGTTCGCCTACACCCAGGTCACCGCGGCCGGGCGTTTCAGCAACGGACAGCGGCTCCCGACCGAGGTCCGTGCCTTCGACGCCCAGGGCAAGCAGATCCCTGTTCGCTAGCCGGCAGGCCGATTGCGACGGCCGGAGGATCCGGTGTCAGTTCGGACGGTGGCCGCGAGCGGCGGCGCCGCGGGCCAAGTTGATGGCGACCAGGCCGGCCCAGCAGACGATGACTCCGATCAGGCCGAGCATGTCGGCGGCGATCGCGGTGATCGGAATCGCCGCGATCACCGAGATGATCGCCAGCGCGAGTCCACCCGGGTCGGTCTCGCGGCGCTTCAGGCCGACGGCCTCGAGCATCTGGTCCCGCTGCCGGTGCTCGAGGTCCTGACCGCGGCGCTGCGCTTCGCGGGCATCCAGCTTCTCGAGGAAGCTCTCGAGGATCGCGTCCTCGTACTCCGGCCCCAGTTCCTGCCGCGCCGCCGCTGCTGCCCGCAGGTCCTTGCGCACCTCGTCCGTCGCCATGGCAGCACGGTACGTCGAGGCGCGCCGGCCGGCCATCAGGGGAAACCCTCGCGGCACCCCGGCACGACACCGCCCCCGGACCGAGTGGTCCGGGGGCGGTGCGGCGTACGACGCGGGGCCGATGTGACAGTACTGAGTTACAGGTACTGGCCGGTGTTCGTCGCGGTGTCGATCGACCGGCCGGGCTCGGTGCCCTGCTTGCCGGAGATGAGCGTCCGGATGTAGACGATCCGCTCGCCCTTCTTGCCCGAGATCCGGGCCCAGTCGTCCGGGTTGGTGGTGTTCGGCAGGTCCTCGTTCTCCTTGAACTCGTCCACGCAGGCCTGCAGCAGGTGCTGCACCCGCAGGCCCTTCTGGTTCTCGTCCAGGTAGGCCTTGATCGCCATCTTCTTGGCCCGGTCGACGATGTTCTGGATCATCGCGCCCGAGTTGAAGTCCTTGAAGTACAGGACCTCCTTGTCACCGTTGGCGTAGGTGACCTCGAGGAACCGGTTCTCGTCGGCCTCGGTGTACATCCGCTCGACGGTGCGCTGGATCATCCCGTCCACGCACGCCTGCCGGTCGCCGCCGAACTCGCCCAGGTCGTCGGTGTGCAGCGGCAGCGTGGGCGTCAGGTACTTCGAGAAGATGTCCCGGGCCGCCTCGGCGTCCGGGCGCTCGATCTTGATCTTGACGTCCAGCCGGCCCGGCCGCAGGATCGCCGGGTCGATCATGTCCTCCCGGTTCGAGGCACCGATCACGATCACGTTCTCGAGGCCCTCGACGCCGTCGATCTCGCTCAGCAGCTGCGGAACGATGGTGTTCTCGACGTCGGACGAGACACCGCTGCCGCGGGTCCGGAACAGCGAGTCCATCTCGTCGAAGAACACGATCACCGGCATCCCCTCGGACGCCTTCTCGCGGGCCCGCTGGAAGACCAGGCGGATGTGCCGCTCGGTCTCGCCGACGTACTTGTTCAGCAGCTCCGGGCCCTTGATGTTCAGGAAGAAGGACTTCTGCCCGGCGGCGCCGGTCTTCTCCGCGACCTTCTTGGCCAGCGAGTTCGCGACCGCCTTCGCGATCAGCGTCTTGCCGCAGCCGGGCGGGCCGTACAGCAGCACACCCTTCGGCGGCTTCAGCTCGTGCTCGAGGAACAGTTCCTTGTGCAGGTACGGCAGCTCGACCGCGTCCCGGATCTGGTCGATCTGACCGCTCAGACCACCGATGTGGGTGTAGTCGATGTCCGGGACCTCTTCGAGGATCAGCTCCTCGACCTCGGACTTCGGGATCTTCTCGTACACGTATCCGGAGCGGGGCTCGAGCAGCAGCGAGTCACCGGCCCGCAGGGGGACGTCGAGCAGCGGCGACGCGAGCCGCACCACGCGCTCCTCGTCGGCCTGCGCGATCACCAGCGCGCGCTCGCCGTCGGCGAGCAGCTCCTTCAGCATCACCACGTCGCCGACGACCTCGAAGTCACAGGCCTCGACCACGTTGAGTGCTTCGTTCAGCATCAGTTCCTGGCCGAGCTTCAGCGCGTCCAGGTCCACCGACGGGCTCGCCGCGACCCGGAGCTTCCGGCCGCCGGTGAACACGTCGAGCGTGTCGTCTTCGTTCCGTCCGAGGAAGGTGCCGAATCCGGACGGCGGTTGGGCCAGCCGGTCGACTTCCTCCTTCAGGGCGATGATCTTCTCTCGCGCCTCGCGCAGCGTGTCGGCCAGCCGCTCGTTCTGAGCGGTGACACTCGCCAAGGAGGCCTGGGTTTCGGACAGCCTGCTCTCGAGCGACCGGCTGTCCGCCGGGTGCTCGAGCAGCCTCCGTCGCAACGCCGCGACTTCGGCCTCCAGGTACCGGACCTGGTTACGCAGTTCTGCCGCGGTAGGACTCTCGTCTCCAGCCACGATCATCACCTCACCATGTGGGGCTCGACCCTATGGACCTTACCCAGAAAACCTCACCGGGCAAGCTGAATCCCATCACGTGTCGGTTGCGGATGGGTCGGTTCGTCACGGCATGTCGCCGGGAGTTTCCGGCGACCTTCGCCCGGAGCGCCCGACGGAAGGGTCAGTGTCCTACTCGGCCGGCTGCTCGGGGGTGCTCTCGGCGCGTCGCGGACCCGTGTAGTCGTCGCCGTACGCACCGGGTGCGGGCCGGCGCTTCTTCCGCGGCGCCTGGACGCCGTGCGCCATCCTGCGGGCGGTGACCAGGAAGGCGGTGTGGCCCTGCATCCGGTGCCCGGGCCGGACGGCGAGACCCTCCACGTGCCAGTCGCGGACGAGCGACTCCCAGGCGCGCGGCTCCGTGAACTCGCCGTGCGCGCGCAACGTCTCCACCACGCGGCTCAGCTGCGTCGTGGTGGCGACGTACGCGCAGAACACGCCGCCGGGCGACAACGCCTCCGCGACCACGTCCACGCACTCCCAGGGCGCCAGCATGTCGAGGACGACGCGGTCCACGTCGCGCTCGTCCAGCTTCTCGACCAGGTCACCGACCTCGAGCCGCCAGGCCGGGTGCTCGCCGCCGAAGAAGCCGGTGACGTTCTTCCGCGCGACCTCGGCGAAGTCCTCGCGCCGCTCGAACGAGATCACCTCGCCGTGGATCCCCACCGCCCGCAACAGCGCCGTGGTCAGCGCGCCCGAGCCGGCACCGGCCTCGACCACCTTCGCGCCGGGGAAGATGTCGGCCATCGTGACGATCTGCGCGGTGTCCTTCGGGTAGATCACCGCGGCGCCGCGCGGCATCGAGACCGAGTAGTCGGCCATCAGCGGCCGCAGCGCAAGGTACTCGACGTTGCCCTTGGACCGGATCACGACCGCGTCCGGGCCGTCGATCAGGTCGTCGTGCGCGATCCCGCCCTTGGTGGTGTGGAAGATCTTGCCGCGCTCCAGCTTCACCGAGTGCCGGCGACCCTTGGAGTCCTGCAGGGTGATCCACTCGCCCTCCTGCAGCGGTCCGTGGTGGACGCCGGAGAACGACCGGTCGGGAAAGTCACGCAAGTCAGCCATAAGGCGCTCACCTTAACTTTCCGTCACCCGGATCCCCCAATCCCTTCCGGGCACTCGCGACGGTGTGGTTGAGCTGTCAGCTGTTGCGGAAGGCCCGTTCCACGTCGGCGGTCGCGAGGACGCCGTACACGTTGCCGTCGGCGTCCAGGACCAGGTACTCCGACGCGGGGTGTGCACGCAGGGTGCTGAGGATCTCCTCGCCGGTGTCGTTGACGCCGATGATGTGGCCCGCGCCGATCCGGGTGGAGACCTCGCTGACCGTGGTCCACGGGCGCTGGTTCGGCGCGACGGCGGCCACCGCTTTCTCCGACACCAACGCATGCGGCTTGCCCTCGCCGTCGATCACCACGACCGCTCCGGCCTGCGACTCGCTCGCCAGCCGGATCGCCTCGGACACCGGCGTCCCGGCATGTACGGCGATCGCGCGCCGGGCCATCGTCCGCACCTGGAGGCCGGGCAGCTTGCGCCGCAACCGCGCCTGCATCAGTGACGCGGTCGAGCCCGACCACAGGAAGAAGCCGATCAGCAGCGCGATCACGAAGTCGATCATCGACGGCGTCCGGCCCCAGATCTGCTCCAGCGCCACCGGCAGCACCAGGACCGCCATCGCGAGCAGCCGGCCGGCCCACGCGGCCGCGATCGTCCCGGTGTGCATGTTGCCGGTCAGCTTCCAGACGATCGCGCGCAGTACCCAGCCGCCGTCCAGCGGCAGACCGGGCAGCAGGTTGGTGACGCCGACGATCAGATTCGCGACGCCGAGCTCCCAGAGCGCGACGTACCCGACGCCCTCGTCGAACGCGCGCGAGGCCAGGTACGCGAGGCCACCGACGATCAGCGACGCCACCGGGCCGACGACGGAAACCGCGAACTCCTCCATCGGCGACTTCCGCTCGCCCTCGATATGGGTACCGGCCGCGAAGAAGCCGAGGTTGATCTCGGACACCGGGATGCCGTACCGCATCGCGACCAGCGCGTGCGCCAGCTCGTGGATCAGGATCGACACGGTGAACGCGATCACGAACGCGAACGCCGCGACGTACCGCCAGTTGCCGAGCTCGGGGAACTGCCGGCCGATGATCGTGGCGAACCCGATCGCGAGCAGCATCGCCACCGGCAGCCAGGTGAAGCGCATGGTCAGCCGGATCCCACGGACACGCCCCAGCACCCACGTTCCGGGCGGTGGCGGACCGGCCGGGCGGGCGGGGTTCTGGGAATCGCGCGATTCTGGCATCAACCCAAACCTACTGGTCCACCGGTAACCCTGCGCTACGCACCCGCCCACTCGGTCGGTCAAACACCGACGGTCAGCGTCGCGACGTACCCGCTGGTGACGTCGCCGGTGACGGTGGCGAGCTGATGCACACCGTCGTCCTCGCCGAAAACGTTGTCGTCACCGAGTGGCGTGCGGTCCAGGTTCTGCGCGCTGCCGTCGTACCCGTCGGTGGCGTAGACCGCGGCGCAGACGTCCTTCGGGAGCGCGAGCTGAGAGGTGCGAGTGACCCGGCCGGCGGCGGTGGCCTCGTCGAGGCCCGAGTACACCTCGAAGTGGATGTGCGGCCAGCGGCCCGGGTACGCGGCCGGGAAGATCGTGGTGAACGTGACCTTGCCGGAGTTGTCGGTGGCCTGGACGCCGCGGAGGTAGTTCTCGTTCGTTACACCGTCGGAGTAGAGCGAGTAGCGACCCTGCGCATCGCAGTGCCACACGTAGACCGCGGCCCCGGCAAGCGGCTGGTCCTCGTCGGCGTCGACGATCAGGAGTTCGACCGACAGCGGTACGCCGGTCGCGACGCCGGACGCGCTGCCGAACGACGTGGTGATGTCGCTGCGGACGATGCCGGACTCGGTGAGCACATTCGGGCCGTTCGAGCCGTCGCCCGGGAACGGTCCGCCGGTCTCTGCCGGGATCTCGTCGACGGCAGTCGCCGGACCCCCTGGCGTCGTACCCGACGTCGTCGCCGGCGTGGTTGCCGGTGAGGTTGTCGGTGAGGTTGTCGGTGAGGTCGTCGGTGAGGTCGTCGCGGTGCTGGACGGCGTACCGGTCATCGACGGCGTCTGGCCGGCGGTGCCCGAGTCCGTCGTACACCCTGCGACGGCGAGCCCGGCGGCGGTGAACAGGCCGAGGAAGCGGCGGCGGTGCAGGGTCGCCAGGTCGTACTCGAGACCGCGATCGTGGTTCGGTGGCGGCTGGCTCAGCGGCTGGTTCGGCGGGGTCATGGTTCGAGCATGACAAGCGGTCCCGGCGCTTGTCCGGGAGTTGGCTGGGAGTTCGCTGTGAACGCCACGGCACGGACTCGGCGAGGGCTTTCCGGTGCACACATCGGTCACAGAGGCGGTTTTCCACAGGTGCCGGGGTGGGCGCGGGCGAACTGTCGGTGGTTGAGCCTAGGGTTTGGGTCATGAGCGTTGCCGCCGCTGCCGATCCGCATGAGCACCCGCGGGGTGCCCTGTCGCCCTCGCGTGCTGCCGATTTCATGAGCTGCCCGCTGAAGTACCGCTTCCGGGTGGTCGACAGGCTGCCGGAGAAGCCGTCGTCGGCCGCCGTCCGCGGGACGGTCGTGCACGCGGTCCTGGAGCGGCTGTTCGACCTGCCCCGCGGGCAGCGGACGCTGGAGCAGGCGGCGCAGCTGCTCGAGCCGCAGTGGCAGCGCGTGCTCGAGGAAGAGCCCGAGGTCGCGGAGCTGTTCGCCGAGGACGCCAGCGGCGAGGAGCTGGCGAAGTGGCTCACCGAGGCGCACGAGCTGCTCGGGAAGTACTTCACCCTCGAGGACCCGAACGCCCTCGAGCCCGCCGAGCGCGAGCTGTACGTCGAGACCGCGCTGGAGTCGGGCCTCGTGCTGCGGGGGTACGTCGACCGCCTCGACGTCGCGCCGACCGGCGAGATCCGGGTGGTCGACTACAAGACCGGTCGTTCGCCGTCGGAGTTCTTCGAGGCGAAGGCGCTGTTCCAGATGAAGTTCTACGCGCTCGTGCTGTGGAAGCTGCGCGGCGTCGTACCGGCCATGCTCCAACTGGTGTACCTGGGCAACGGTGAGATCGTCCGCTACGTGCCGGACGAGGCCGACCTGCGCGCGTGTGAGCGCAAGGTCTCCGCGCTCTGGGTGGCGATCACCCGCGCCCTCGACTCCGGCGACTGGCGCCCGAGTCCCGGTCCGCTGTGTGACTGGTGCGATCACAAGCCGTTGTGCCCGGCCTGGGGCGGCACGCCGCCGCCGCTGCCGACCCGCTCCGTCGAGGAGGTGGCCGCGGAGTCCGCGGGCATCGACCTGATCACGGTCGACGGCTAGCGAGGAACCCTCGATCGGTACGGTTCGTCGCATGAGCGTGGTTGAGGTGGCGGTCCGGGCGGCCGACGTCTGGAAGCGGTACGGCGGTGGCCTGACCCAGGTGGATGCCCTGGCCGGGGTCAGCGCGGAGTTCGGGAAGGGCCGGTTCACCGCGATCATGGGGCCGTCCGGCTCCGGCAAGTCGACGCTGCTGCACTGCCTCGCCGGGCTCGACCGGCCCACCGACGGCAAAGTGTTCCTCGGCGACGTCGACCTGACCACGCTGCCCGACAAGCAGCTCACCCATCTGCGCCGCGACCGGATCGGGTTCGTGTTCCAGTCGTTCAACCTGGTGCCGACGCTGACCGCGCTTGAGAACATCACGCTCCCGCTCGACCTCGCCGGCCGGAAACCCGACCAGGACTGGTTGACCACGGTCGTCGACACGGTCGGTCTCATGGACCGCCTGCGGCACAAGCCGTCCGAGCTGTCCGGCGGTCAGCAGCAGCGTGTCGCCTGCGCCCGGGCGCTCGTCTCGCGGCCGGACGTGGTGTTCGCCGACGAGCCCACCGGCAACCTGGACTCGCGCGCGTCCGCCGACGTCCTCGACTTCCTGCACCGCAGCGTGCGCGAGTTCCACCAGACGGTGGTGATGGTCACCCACGACCCGACCGCCGCGTCGTACGCCGACCGGGTGCTGTTCCTCGTCGACGGCCGGCTGCGGTCCGAGCTCGTCGACCCGACGGCCGAGTCGGTGCACGACACCATGAAGGCGCTGGACGCCGAGCAGGCCAACGACAGCGCGGCGCTGGGCGGCGACAGCGCGGGGCAGGGCGGCGACAGCGCGGGGCAGGGCGCGGCGGCGGGCGAGCTGGCCGGCTGATGTTCAAGCTCGGCCTCCGCTCGGTCCTCGCCCACCGGCTCCGCTTCGTGCTGTGCACGCTCGCCGTCACCCTCGGCGTCGCGTTCGTCGGCGGCGCCCTGATCTTCACCGACACGCTCTCCAGTGCACTGAAGCAGAACTTCGCGGTGAGTACGGCGGACATCACCGTGACGCCGGCCGCCCCGATCGAGACCGGCACCGATCGCCCCGCGACGTTCGGTTCGGACGTGGTCGACCGCGTCGTCACCGTGCCCGGAGTCGCCGACGCGACGCCGCAACTGCTGGTCAGCAACGTGCAGATCCTGGACCCGGACGGCAAGCCTTTGGAGACCTACGGCCTGTCGAGCTTCGGTGTCTCGTGGCCGCGGGACGCCGGGAACGCGCTGTTCAAACCGGTCACCGGACAGCGGCCGGTGGGTGACGCGCAACTCGCCCTCGACGAGTCAACGGCCGGCCGCACGGGGTACGCGATCGGCGACCAGGTCCGGATCGTCACGCCCACCCGGGCCGTCACGGCCGAGCTGACCGCGACCACGACCCCCGTCCAGGCCGGGCCGGCGGCCGGTGCGCCACTGGTCGCCTTCGACAGCGTGACCGCGCAACTGCTCTTGCTCGGCAAGCCGGGGTGGACGTCGATCACTGTCTCGGTGCAGCCCGGAGCGGATCCGGTCGCGGTGCGCCAGGCGATCGCCGACACCCTCGGCGACTCCGTCCGCGTTCGTACCGCGCAGCAGGTCACCGCCGAGGGCGAGAACGACCTGGACAACACCTTCGGCAGCTTCGGCACCGTCCTGTTGCTGTTCGCCGCACTCGCGCTGTTCATCGGGACGTTCCTGATCGTCAACACGTTCTCGATGGTCGTCGCACAACGCTCGCGCGAGCTGGCCATGCTGCGCGCGATCGGCGCCTCGCGCGGCCAAGTCACGGGCACGGTCCTCGCGGAAGGCGCCGTCATCGGCTTCATCGGCTCGACGCTCGGTCTGCTGATCGGTATCGGTGTGGCGAGCGGCATCCGCTTCGCGTACGAGCTCCTTGACCTGCGCATCCCGAGCGCGGGGCTCGAGGTCTCCCCCGCCACGATCATCGCCTGCTACGTGATCGGCATCGGTGTGACCGTCGCTGCCTCGGCGCCGGCCGCCCGGCGGGCCGGGAAGCTGGCGCCGGTGGCCGCGATGCGTGACGACGTACAGATCCCGGAGCGCTCGCTGCTGCGCCGGGTGTTGACCGGCGGGTTCATGGTGCTGATGGCCGTCGTCTTCTACGCCATCGGCGTCAGCACGGGCAGCCTGCCGGGCGCCATCCTGATCAGCCTCGGCACCGGCACGGCCGTCCTCGCGATCGTGTTGCTCAGCCCGCTCGTCAGTCGGTACGTCGTTCGCGTGCTGATGTACCCGTTCGGTCGCCAGGCGCCGATCACCCTCGGCCGCCGCAACGCCGAGCGGAACCCACGCCGTACGTCGGCCACCGCCTCGGCGCTGATGATCTCGGTGTCGCTGATCAGCGGGCTGCTGGTGATCGGGGCGTCGGTCAAGGCATCGATCGACCAGGGCATCACCGACGCGCTCGGCACCGCGGAATTGATGATCACGAACGACGGCACGCCCGGCTTCGGCGCCGAGGTCGGTGACCGGACCGCCGACGTTCCGGGTGTCCGTTCGGTGCACCGTGTCCGCGAGCAGGACGGTCAGGTGGGCAAGGCGAGCGTGAAGGTCATCGGGCTGGACGAAGCCACCCTCGCCGGCCCGGTCAGCACGCGCTTCGACGCCGGCTCCGCCGCGGTGCTCGGCTCCGGCCAGGTGCTCCTCCCCCGCAACCTGGCCAAGTTGCTCGAGGTCGGCGTCGGCAAGTCGCTCGACCTGAAGACGGCGAACGGTACGCATCGCCTCACCGTTGGCGGGATCCTCGCCCCGAACCGCCAGGTGAACGGTCTCGTTGTCTCGCTGCCGACGTACGCGACCCTCGGCGGGCCGCCGAGCGACAACCTGCTGTACGTCGAAGTTGCTGACGGCAACCAGGTGGCGCAGGTCCGGACCGCGATCCTGGACCGGCTGCGGACCGGCTACCCGACAATCCAGGTCCGCGACCTGGACGCCTACGCGGCGCAGGCCCGCGAGCCCGTGAACGGCGTTCTGGTCGCGGTCGGTTTCCTGCTCGCGATGGCGATCCTGATCGCGCTGCTCGGCATCGTGAACACGCTCGCTCTCGGCGTCGTCGAGCGGACCCGCGAGATCGGTCTGCTGCGGTCGATCGGGATGGACCGCCCGCAGCTGAGCCGAATGCTGCGGGTCGAGTCGGTCGCGATCACGCTGGTCGGTGCGGTGGTCGGGCTGGTGATCGGGGTGACGTTCGCGGTGTCGATCCAGTCCGCGATGGTGGACGACGGTCTCGCCGTCCGGGACATCCCGGTCCTGCAACTCGTGATCACGGTGGCGGTCGCGGTCGGATTCGGTGTACTCGCCGCCGTCTGGCCGGCCCGCCGCGCGGCGCGCCTCGACGTACTCCGCGCCATCGCATCGGAGTGACCGGCGCCGGTTGCGCCCTGTGGGGCGGCACCGTTCGAGGTGGAGCCAGACCAGTGGTTTCACAGGTAGCCTGCCAATGTGCCGGGGACCGTCCAGTCGATCGAGCGGGCCGCGGCGGTGCTGCGACTGCTCGCCGCCGCGCCTGACGGGCTGGGGGTGGCCGACCTCGGCAACGCGCTCGGCTTGGCCAAACCGACCGTGCACGGGATCCTGCGCACGCTCCAACAGGTCGGATTCGTCGAGCAAGGCGGCGCCGGGGCGCACTACCACCTGAGCGACGCGTTCGGGCGGCTCGGTGAGAGCTACCTCGACCCGAACGAATTGCGCAGCCGGGCGATCAACTGGGCCGACTCGCTCGCAGCGCGCAGCGGCGAGGTGGTCCGGGTCGGCCGGCTCGTCGAGGGCAAGGTCGAAGTCGTGCACCACGTGTTCCGGCCCGATGACAGCGAGCAAGACCTCGACGTCGGTACGACGCTGCCGCCGCACGCCACCGCGCTCGGCAAGGCCGTACTGGCGTACGCGACCAGCCGCGCCGGCAAGCCGAAGAACCTCGAGGCGTTCACCACGCGAACCATCACCGACCCGGTCCGGCTGGAGGAGGAACTCGCCACGGTCCGCGCCCGCGGCTGGGCGACCGAACTCGAGGAGCACACCGTCGATCTCGCCGGCATCGCCGCCCCGATCCGCGGTCTCGGCGGCCTGGTCGTCGGCGCCGTCGGCCTGGCCGGCCGCATCGAACGCATCTGCGACGCCCGCCTCCGCCACCGCCCCGACCTCATCACGCTGGTCCGCAACACCGCCGACTCCATCGCCCGCGACCTCCGGACCACCCCATGACCCTCCCCCGCCCCATCGCCCCCAGGCCCATCTCCCCACCCTCGCACCTCGCGCCGCCAGCACCAGCTGCGACTCGGCTGTCAGCGTGCAGTACGGCGCGGGAGCGTCTGCGCGGGGACTGCACACCCCAGGGCGGGGCGGGTCGGGAGTGCCCCGAGGAGGGTTCGGTGTGGGACAGTGCAAGCGAGGGGCGGTGCGTACGGCGCCGCCGGACCTGGGGGCGGATTCGGGGGTTGACCTGGGGGCGCGCGGGTTGCCCACTGGAAAGTCGGGAGGGCGAGGCTTCATCTTGGGGGGTGACGGCCCGGACGGCGGGTGGGGGCTCGCGGCGTGGGGCGTCGGAAGGTTTGCTTGGGGGGTATGGGGATGGCTGAGCAGTACGTGGCTGCGGTGGACCAGGGGACGAACTCGACCCGGTGCATCCTGTTCGACCGGCGCGGGCGGTTGGTGTCGGTGGCCCAGCGCGAGCATCGGCAATTGTTTCCGCGGCCTGGGTGGGTGGAGCACGACGCCGAGGAGATCTGGCAGAACGTCCGCCGGGTGGTCCCGGCGGCGATCCGGCAGATCGGGGCCGACCCGGCCCAGGTCGTTGCTATCGGCATCGCCAACCAACGGGAGACCAGCCTGCTCTGGGACCGCCGGACCGGCCGGCCGATCGGGCATGCGGTGGTCTGGCAGGACACCCGCACCGACCGGCTGGTCACGGAACTCGCGGGCACCGACGGTCCGGACCGCTTCGCGGACCGGTGCGGCCTGCCGCTGACGACCTACTTCTCGGCGCCGCGGATCAAATGGATGCTTGACCACACGCCGGGCCTCCGCGAGCGCGCCGAACGCGGCGAGATCCTGTTCGGCACGATGGAGACCTGGCTGATCTGGAACTTCACCGGCGGCCCGAACGGCGACGCACAGCACGTCACCGACGTGACCAACGCCAGCCGCACGATGCTGATGAACATCGAGACCCTCCGTTGGGACGACAGGTTGCTGGAGGCGTTCGACGTACCGCGGGCGATCCTGCCCGAGATCCGCCCGTCGTCCGGCGTCCTCGGAACAGCCACCGAAGTACTACCGGGGGTACGCATCGGGGCTGCGCTCGGTGACCAGCAGGCCGCGCTGTTCGGCCAGACGTGTTTCAGCGTCGGTGAGGCGAAGTGCACGTACGGTACCGGGGCGTTTCTGCTGATGAACACCGGCCCGGAGATCGTCCGGTCCAAGCACGGGATGCTGACCACGGTGGGGTACCAGATCGGCGACCATCCGGCGTCGTACGCGCTCGAGGGGTCGATGGCGGTCACCGGATCGCTCGTGCAGTGGTTCCGCGACGGACTCGGCATGATCCATACCGCGGCCGAGATCGAGACACTGGCGCGGACGGTCGAGGACAACGGCGGCGCGTACATCGTGCCGGCGTTCTCGGGGCTGTTCGCGCCGCACTGGCGGAGCGAGGCGCGCGGCGTGATCGCGGGCCTCACCGGATACATCACGAAGGGTCATCTGGCCCGGGCGGTCCTGGAAGCGACCGGGTTCCAGACCCTCGAGGTCGTCGACGCGATGAACGCCGACTCCGGGATCGAGCTCACGACGCTGAAGGTCGACGGCGGTATGACGGCCAACAACCTGCTGATGCAGTTCATCGCGGACCTACTGGACGTCCGCGTCGTCCGGCCGATGGTGACCGAGACGGTGTCGCTCGGCGCCGCGTACGCCGCGGGGCTCGCGGTCGGGTACTGGCCTGATCTGGAGGGCCTGCGCAGCAACTGGCACCGCGCCGGCCAGTGGATGCCGCACATGGACCCGGCCCGCCGCGCCACCGAGTACACGAACTGGCAGGCCGCGGTGAAACGCACCTTCAACTGGATCCGCACCGACGACCACGAAGCCTGAGCCCCTCCCGCATCCGAGGACGGACGCGGGCGGGACGGCAGGCTCTTTCAGGCCGGGGAGACGATGTCCGGGGCCTCGAGGCGGACCTTGTCGGCGGACTCGTCGTCCGGCTGGTCCTGCGAGTCGCGTTCGGACTGGACCCGCTTGAGGTAGACCGACACCTCGCGCTCGATCGTCGCCTCGTCCCAGCCGAGGATCGGCGCGACCAGCCGGGCCGCCGCCTCGGCGGCGCCGACGCCGCGGTCCCAGGCCTCGATCGAGATCCGGGTCCGCCGAGCGAGGATGTCGTCGAGGTGCCGGGCGCCTTCGGCCTTGGCGCCGTACACGATCTCGGCCTTCAGGTAGTCCTGGGTGCCGGGCAGTTGCTCGCCCAGCGACGGGTCCTCGGCGACCAGGTCGAGCACCTCCTCGACGAGCGCGCCGTACCGGTTCAGCAGGTGCTCGATCCGCGCCACGTGCAGACCGGACCGCTGCGCGATCAGGTGCCGCTGGTTCCACAGCGCCTGGTAGCCGTCGGCACCGACCAGCGGGATGTTCTTGGTGACGCTGCGCGGGACCCGCCCGTCGAGCGCGTCCGCGGCCGCGTCGATCGCGTCCTTGGCCATCACCCGGTACGTCGTGTACTTGCCACCGGCAACTACCACGAGCCCCGGCGCCGCGTGCGCGACGACATGTTCCCTGGACAGCTTCGACGTACTCTCCTCCTCGCCCGCGAGCAGCGGCCGCAGACCGGCGTACACGCCCTCGACGTCCTCCCGCGTGAGCGGTGTGGTGAGGACGGCGTTCACGTGGTCGAGCAGGTACTCGATGTCCTTGCTGGTGGCGGCGGGGTGCGCCTTGTCCAGGTGCCAGTCGGTGTCCGTGGTGCCGATCAGCCAGTGCCGGCCCCACGGGATGATGAACAGCACCGACTTCTCGGTCCGCAGAATCATGCCGGTGCTGGACTGGATCCGGTCCTTCGGGACGACCAGGTGGATGCCCTTCGACGCGCGGACGTGATATTGCCCGCGCTCCCCCACCATCGCCTGGGTGTCGTCGGTCCAGACACCGGTCGCGTTCACGACCTGCTTCGCCCGGACCTCGAACTCACGACCGCTCTCCAGATCCTTCGCCTGGACGCCGGTGACCCGCTCGCCCTGCCGCAGGAACCCGGTGACCTTCACCCGGTTCGCGACCAGGGCGCCGTACGACGCCGCGGTCCGGGCGAGCTCCATCGTGTGCCGCGCGTCGTCGACCTGCGCGTCGTAGTACTGCAGCGCGCCGACCAGGGCGGACTTCTTCAGCGACGGGACGAGTCGCATGGCGCCCCGCCGGGTCAGGTGCCGGTGGACGGGCAGTCCGGCGCCGAGGCCGGAACTGAACGCCATCGCGTCGTACAGCGCGACGCCTGCGCCCGCGTAGAACCGCTCCCAGACGCGGTGCTGCAGCGGGTACAGGAACGGCACCGGCTTCACCAGGTGCGGCGCCAGGCGCTGCAGGAGCAGACCGCGCTCCTGCAGCGCCTCGTGCACAAGTCGGAAGTCGAGCATCTCCAGGTAGCGCAGACCACCATGGATGAGCTTGCTGGACCTGCTGGAGGTGCCGCTGGCGAAATCGCGGACCTCCAGCAGCCCGGTGGTGAGCCCCCGGGTGGCGGCGTCGAGCGCCGAGCCGGTGCCGACCACCCCGCCACCGATCACCAGGACGTCCAGTTCCCGTCCGTCGGCCATCGCGTCGATCGCGTCGGCCCTTGCTTGCGGTGACAGAGCCACTACAGCCACTGTGTTGTCCCTTCCGATCCTGTGTTCGTGCTGATCAGTCGACGTCGACCCAGTCGAGGGTGCGCTGGACCGCCTTCTGCCAGCCGGCGTACCCCTTGGCACGCTGTTCGTCCGTCCACTGCGGTTCCCACCGCTTGTCCTCGTTCCAGTTCTGGACGAGTTCTTCCTTGTTCTTCCAGAAGCCGACGGCCAGCCCGGCCGCGTACGCCGCGCCGAGCGCGGTGGTCTCCGCGACGACCGGCTTGCTCACCGGTACGCCGAGGATGTCGGCCTGCATCTGCATACAGAGCTCGTTCGCCGTCACACCGCCGTCGACCTTCAGGACGTCGAGCTTCACGCCCGAGTCCTTCTCCATCGCGTCCGCGACGTCCTTGCTCTGGTAGCAGATCGCTTCCAGTGTTGCGCGCGCCAGGTGAGCGTTGGTGTTGAACCGCGACAGCCCGACGATCGCGCCGCGGGCGTCTGACCGCCAGTACGGCGCGAACAGACCGGAGAACGCGGGCACGAAGTACACGCCGCCGTTGTCCTCGACCTGCCGGGCCAGCGTCTCGGTCTCGCTCGCCCCGGAGATGATGCCGAGCTGGTCGCGCAGCCACTGCACGGCCGACCCGGTCACCGCGATCGATCCCTCCAGCGCGTACACCGGGGCCTCGTCACCGAACTTGTAACACATCGTGCTCAGCAGACCGGCGTTCGAGCGGACCAGCTCGGTGCCGGTGTTCAGCAGCATGAAGTTACCGGTGCCGTAGGTGTTCTTCGCCTCACCAGGGTTGAAGCACACCTGACCGACGGTCGCCGCCTGCTGGTCGCCGAGGTCGCCGGTCAGCGCGACCACGCCGCCGAGCGGCCCGTTCGCGAGCGTCTCGCCGTACATGTTCGGGTCCGACGACGGACGGATCTCCGGCAGCATCTGCCGCGGGATGTTGAAGAAGCTGATCAGCTCGTCGTCCCAGTCGAGCGTCTCCAGGTTCATCAGCATCGTGCGGCTGGCGTTCGTCACGTCGGTGATGTGGACACCGCCCTCGGTGCCACCGGTCAGGTTCCACAGCAGCCAGGTGTCGGTGTTGCCGAACACCGCGTCCCCGGCCTCCGCGGCTTCCCGGACCCCGTCGACGTTCTCCAGGATCCATTGCACCTTGCCGGCCGAGAAGTACGTCGCCGGCGGCAGACCCGCCTTCTGCCGGATCACGTCACCCTTGCCCTCACGCTCGAGGGTCGAGGCGATCCGGTCCGTCCGGGTGTCCTGCCAGACGATCGCGTTGTAGTACGGCCGTCCGGTCTTGCGGTTCCACACGACCGCGGTCTCGCGCTGGTTGGTGATACCGAGCGCCGCGAGATCACTGGCCTGCAGCCCTTGAGCGTTCATCGCCGTCCGGACCACGGCACTCGTCCGCTCCCAGATCTCCACCGGGTTGTGCTCCACCCAGCCCGCCTGCGGCAGGATCTGCTCGTGCTCGAGCTGGTGGATCCCCACCTCGTTCCCGGAGTGGTCGAAGATCATGAAGCGCGTGCTCGTGGTGCCCTGGTCGACGGCACCCACGAAGTCAGCCATGGAAAGTCCTCTCCTCACACAGCATGTCGGATGTCATGCGGTCGTCTCCTCCTCCGGGACCCGTCCCGGTTCCTCGTCCTCGTCGGACAGCGGCAGGTACCGGCCGACCAGCAGGTCGTACAGCAGGCCGCCGACCAGCGCACCGAGGATCGGTCCCACGATCGGGACCCAGAAATAGGGATCCCCGAACTGGTCCTTGAACGCCTGCCCCCCGTACCCGGTCAGCGCGGAGGCGAGCCGCGGACCGAAGTCACGCGCCGGGTTGATCGCGTAACCGGCCAGCGTGCCCCACGCCATCCCGATGCCGACGACCAGCAGACCGATGATGAACGGTCCCATGTTCGCCAGCGGCGCGGTGTTGCGCAGGTCGACAATCGCCAGGATCACCATCATCAGGATTGCCGTACCGATGATCTGGTCGAGGAACCCGCTCCACATGCCGGCACCGAGCTCGGTGTTGCCGTTGCCCGGCAGGGTCGAGAACACGCCCTGGCTCTTGATGGTCAGGCCCGGGTCGAACGCGTTCAGGACCTTCGAGTAGTTCCACCGGACGACCAGCGCCGCCGCGAACGCACCAAGGAACTGCGCCCCGATGTACGGCAGCACCTTGCGCCACGCGAAACCGCGGAACACCGCGAGGGCGATCGTCACCGCGGGATTGATGTGCGCACCGCTGACCCGCGCGGAGACGTAGACACCCATCGTCACGCCGATACCCCAGGCCCACGCGATCGAGTCGTGATCCCCGATTTCCCCCGCCACCACTTGGGCGACCACCCCGACGCCGAACAGGATCAGGATGAACGTTCCGGCGAATTCCGCCGAACACTCCCCCAGAAGGGTTCTTTGTTTGACCGCTTCGGTCGTAGCCATGCCTTGGCCTCCCTTCCATGCCGTGACGACCACGGCTGGCTGGAATGTAAGAGCGATCACAAGGCGACACAACGCCCGCCGTTCGACATTGTCGAACGGTCTGTTCCGGAAGTCCGTGCGCGACACCCAGTAGCCGGCCGATTGCGCCGGCGTCGCAACATCCAGACCTGCGCGGGCGTCTCCCCCATCAGGGCACGCCGTACCGGTGCGTGCACCCGCTGTCCGCTGTCAGGACGAACCCTGCACATCCGTCAGGGACCTTGCACAAGGAATGACCGGCTCTTGTGACTGATGTGTGGGTGGTGACTGGCACAGGACCTGGGTACGCGCCTCGGCCGGCGGTCGAGGTTTGGGCGGGCCGGCCGCGAGGCCACGCACGCCGGCGGGACATCCGGCTCTTATGACCGATCCGATCGGCGGGCGGGTCCGGGCCCGCGCGATCGAGTCGGCGCCCGGACTGAACGCTCGCGCTGGACGGTCGCGCTGAACGACCGCGCTGGACGGCCGCGCGCGTCCCCGCACGGTGGGTTCACCCACCGTGTTGTGGGTTCCTGACCCGTGTGAAGGGTGCGGAACCCACAACACCGTGGGTGAACCCAC